>JAFMSA010000815.1 GCA_017353855.1 Alphaproteobacteria bacterium | reverse complement strand
CTTGCCAATATTCGCAATTTCGCGTTGATGACGGTGATGCAGGCGCAGCGCGAGGCGGCCGGGAAACTGAACGTCTATGCGCGGCACATCGCGGAGGACTGGTCGGTCGTCGCGACGTCGGACACATTCATCACCTATTCGCAGACGATCCACGAGCGCGGCCAGCATATCGCGCGGATTTTTGTCGATAAGGCGAGGAACGCGCCCGATAAGTGGTTCGCGCTGATCACGCAGTCTTACGAGATCGGGCAGTTCTGCCTCGACAGTCATTACATGACGATCGAATTGAAAAACCAGATCAATGACGAGGAGGGCGAGCCTCCGAAAGGGCCGGAAAGGTGGTGAATTTTCCTGTTGCATCGCCGGAAAACGGCCGTTAGCGTTGGTTAACCCCATGCATCTTGCGCCGGGTCGCAGCGAAACATCGCGCGCCCGCTCTCAGTTCAAGCAACTGACGGCCCGCTTGATGCGCTCGGCGGCCGTTGGACTGCGGTAGCCATCTCCGATGCCCGAGAAGAAACTTCCGCGAATCAATCGCGTGGGGAGCGCCACGGGTGCCAACCCCGACGCCGAAACGGCTTACGGCCGGCTCGGCGACAAGCAGCGGCTCTTCGTCGAGGAATACCTCATCGACCTGAATGCGCGCGCGGCGGCGATCCGCTCCGGCTACGCGCCGAACAGCTCCGGGCATATTTTCCAGCAGTGCCGCGAGGCGATCGAGGAGCGCCGCGCCGAACTCGACCGCGAGCGCCAGGACCAGCACAGCGGTGCCCGCTTCGTCCTCGGCAAATTGTGGGACGTGGCGACGGCCGATCCCCGCGAGCTGGTCGAAATCCGCCGCGTGCCGTGCCGTTACTGCCACGGGACAAATGGGCAGTACCAGTTCACGAAGACCGAGATGGACCGCCTTCTCAAGGCGTATGAGTATGGTCTTTCGGATCGGCCACTTGAGGCGCTTTGGCCCCGAGGTGGCGCGGAACAGGCTGCATACACAGCAGGTCGCAACCAGATTCCGTTCGACCCGCAGGGCGGCGACGACTACACGAGCGACCGCGAGCCCAACCCCGACTGCGCCGAATGCGGCGGCCGCGGCATCGTCCTCCACTTCGTCGCCGACACGCGAAGGCTCTCCCACCAAGCCCGACAGCTCTACCGCGGCGTCAAATACGACCCCCGAGGCAAATACGAAGTCGTGATGGCCAACCAGGATGCCGCGGCGACGATGCTCGCTCGCCACTACAATGTCGGGGTCGAGCGCAAAGAGCTGCTCGTGCGCACGCTCGACCCCAATGAATTGAGCGACGAGGAATTGCATCAGGCGATCGCGGAGCTGGAAGCATTGACCCTCGGCAAGACCGAATACGCGGTGATCAAGTCCGAGCGGGCCCGCCAGGAGCGCGGTGACAACCTGCAGAAAGACCCGCCGCGCCGCCGGCTCGTCCGGCCGAAGTGATGAACCGCGCGCAGCAGGAAGCCTATCTTGTCGAACTGCAGCAGCGGGTGCTGCAGCAGCAGGTCGAGCGCCGCCCGCGTCGGCCGCAGCCGCATGACTGGGCGTACAGCTTCGCCGGCAACCCGCGCGGGTTTTTTCGCGAAATCATCGGCCCGGAGTGGGATACCGATGACTGGCTCGGCTGGCGCGCGTTCATCTCCGCGGTCTTCTGCCAGCCGCTCGAGACCGTCGGCGAGTGGCGGATCTTCAAGAAATGCACGAAGCTCGACGCGCCGCCGACCGAGCGGCCGCCGAGCGTGTGGATGCCGATCGGCCGCCGCGGCGGCAAAAGCCGGTGCTTGGCCGGCATTGCGGTCTATCTCGCGTGCTGCTTCGACTGGAGCCCCTATCTCGATCCCGGTGAAATCGGCGTCCTTCCCGTCCTTGCCGCCGATCGCCGGCAGGCGCGGACGATCATGTCCTACGTCAAGGCGTTCCTCGCGCATCCGCGCTTGGCCCCGCTGATCGAGAGCAACCAGATCGAAAGTATTGGCCTCCTCGGCAATGTGTTGATCGAGGTCGTCAGCGCGAGCTATCGCGCGGTCCGCAGCCGCACCGTGCTTGCCGCCCTTTGCGACGAGATCGCGTTCTGGCATTCGGAAGAAAGCTCGGCCAATCCCGACCGTGAGATCATTTCGGCACTCGAGCCGGCGATGGCGACGATCCCGAACGCGCTCCTCCTCGGCTCGTCCAGCCCGTACAGCCGGCGCGGCGTG
>JAFMSA010000228.1 GCA_017353855.1 Alphaproteobacteria bacterium | reverse complement strand
GCGCGGCATGACGTTGGTCGAGCAGGCGCGCGGCGACGCGGCGCAGGCGACGCCGCTGTGGGATACCGGCACCTATATCCGCTCGATCGGTTACGTGATCCGCGACGAGAATAAATAGCGTGAACTGGGCGATCGCCTACCTTCCCGCGCGGACCTACCAGTCGCAGAAACCGCCGCCGGCGGATCTGGGCGACGGGCAGATTGCGCTGAATATCCCGGACCGGCGGGTGTGGGTCGGCACCGATTCCGGGCCCGTCGAGGTCACCGATCTGCAGCAATTGATCGATCAGTGGATCGCGACGGTTGAACGGCATACGCGATGATACCTTGGCAATCTCCGAACTCGTCCCGCGAAGGCATCCTGCAGGAGAGCCGCCACCCGCCCGGCTGGGGCCGCATGTGGGGCACGCCGGAAGGCGGCTGGTGGCGGGTCAACTGGCTCGAGGGCCAGAGCCTCGAGGATTTCCTGCAGCAATGGGTGGCCGCCGTCGCGCATCTCGAGGGCCCGCTCGTGCGCCCGCGCTGGCAGCGCGAGCCGGCGAACATTCCGGACTTCAACACGCCGTGCTGGGGGTCGGTCGGCGTCACGCGCTACCTGCCGCTCAACCTCTACAGCTATGTCGAACACCATAGCGCCGGCGACGGCCATGACGAGATGACGCGCTGGGAGGAATTGACCGTCGAGTGCACGTTCTACGGTCCGGATGCCGGTGAGGTCACCGGCCGGTTTCATTCCAATCTGATGATCCGCCAGAACACGCACCTCTTACGCCGCGTCGGCATGGCGTTTGTCGAGGCCGGCGAGCATCGCCGCGTGCCGGAGTTCATCAAGGAGCAGTGGCTCGACCGCTACGACAAGACCCTGACGATCCGCCGCTCAGTCTGGCGCGCCTACCCCGTGCTCAGTTTCCTCGACTTCCAGGGATGGGTGCGTCCCGACGGCCGCTACGACTATCTGCGCTACCGTGCGCCATTCGGCACGCACGGCCGGCCCTTCGACGCGCCGCGCGACGGGATCCTCTATGGCCGGCGGCAGCGGCAGTGGGAACCGGTCCTCCCCGTCGCCGGCGGCACGATGGAAGGCCAGCTCGAGCTGGCGCGCGAACCTCAGGAACCCGAGGAGGCGTCGACACAGCGCTATGTCAACATACACGACGCGGGCAAATACTAACGACGCGCTGACCACCGCGCAGCTGTGGCAGCTCGTCTCGCCGGACAGTGACTACTGGGATCCGCAATGGGTCCCGGAAGCGCCGATCAACAATTTGATGTGGGGGCGCATCGACGGGCGTTGGGACCGCGCCGTCGCGATTGCCGGCGACCGCATGACGGGGCCGCTGTTTCTGTCCGGCCCGCCCGAGACCCCATCGAGCGCGATCCGCAAGATGGATATCGATTTCACCGATATTGACGGTGGCTGGTACTGAGCCCTATTGCGGCCGCCGCAATTTGCGGCGGGGCGCAACCTCCTCGCCGTTGAGCCGGCGCAGCGCGCGGCGGCACGCGCCGGTATGCTGCTCGACGAGCTTGCGGTGCGCCGGCTGCTTGGCAAATAGCCGCGCGGTCTCCTCGAGCAGCGCGATCCGCTCATTGTAATAATCGATCAGCGCGGCGCGGGTGTCGTCGGGCAGCCTCCTCCGCTTGGCTCCGAACGGACACAGAAACTGCTGCGCAATCATCGTCGTTGCCGCCGGCGAGCGCGAGCGGATCTGGGTCGGCCAGTCGGCCATGCCGTCGGCCCGCGCGAGCGCGCCGAGCCAGCCGATAAACGGACAATGCGCATAGACGACCGCGAACCGCCCGAGCGGCGAATCCACGCGGTAGGCCGCTAACAGCGAGTTGGCGGCGGTGCCGTCGTCGGCGGCGTGAGCCAGCCATTGCTGAAGCAATACCGCGGCTTGCGCACTCATACCCGCACCGTTTGCCTCATCCCTTGGAGTATAACGCCATGCTAAGCAGTGGGTTACCCGTTTCGCGCTACGTGTCGACCGCGGTGAGCCTGACCACTCCGGCCGTCGAAGCGCCGGCGATCAATACCGGACTGTTGATTGGCAGCTCAACGGCGATCGACGCCGGCGAGCGCATGCGGCGCTTTGCAAATATTTCCGAGGTGCAGCACACCTTCGGCAGCGACTCGCCGGAATATAACGGCGCACTGATCTGGTTCAGCCAGAACCCGCGGCCGGACCACTTAATGGTCGGGCGCTGGATCCAGGCCCCGGCCCCGGCGAGCCTGATCGGCGGTAATTCCGAGCGCCGGATCGCCGAGTGGCAGGCGATTACGAACGGCAGCTTCGCGGTGACGATCGGCGGCACCAGCTCGAACGTCACGAACCTCAATTTTGCAACGGTCAGCAATCTCAACGCGGTTGCCGAGATCGTCAGCAACGCGATGACGGGCGGCAGCGCGCGGTGGAACGGCGAGCGGTTCATCTTCAACACCGACGCGACAGGGGTTGCCGCGTCGATCGGCTTCCTGACACCGGTTTCGCCGGCGAGCGGCACCGACATCTCGGAAATGCTGGGGGCCGGCATGACGAGCCACAGCCGTATCGTCACGGGGGCTCCTGCCGAGGACGCGTTGTCGGCACTGGCCGAGATCGACGCGCTTTACTCGTCGAATTTTTACTGCGTGTTCTTCCCGGAGGCGGGCCCGGCCGAGCAGGAAGAGCTGGCCGCTTACTGCGAGGCGGCCGACCCGGTGCACTATCTCGGGGTCTCGACGAACGACATCAACACATTGGATCCGCTGAACGAGACCAGCCTCGCTTACGAACTCTATCAGTCCGGCTATCATAAGACCGCGTTGCAATATTCCCGGCACCCGGCGGCGGTTGCGTCCTATCTCGCGTTCTTTGCGACGACGTTCTGGCGCGGCACGAACACGGCAAAGACCGGCATGTATATGCGGCAGCCCGGTGTGCCGCCGGAGCAAATCTCGAGCTATCAGGCCGATGCGCTGCAGGACCGCAATGTCAATGTCTATGTCGGGATCGCGAACGGCGCGACGATGGCGCAGTACGGCACGAGCATCAGCGGCCAGTTCACCGACACGATCTGGGGGGCCGATGCATTGGCGCTCGACGTGCAGAATGCGCTCTTCAACGTGCTCTATGCGAGCGGCCGGCCGAAGGTGCCGCAGACCGATTTCGGCGTCTCGCTGCTGATCACCGCCGCCAATGCGGTGTGCGGCCGCTATGTGCTCAACGGATATCTAGCGCCGGGCGTCTGGAATGCCCCAGGAGTGGGCAATATCCGGCACGGCGACCAGCTGCCGCTCGGCTATTACATCTGGGCTCCGACCGTCGCGTTGCTCGACGAGTCCGATCGCGCCGCCCGCCGCGCGCCGCTGATCACGATCCTCGCGCGCTGCGCGTCGGCGATCCACACCGTCAACGTGCTCATCAATGTCTATGCGTGACAACCCGCGGGAGCGCTGAACCATGACGAATCCCTATGTACCGGAGTTTTCAACTTATAGTTTCATGGACGTCACGGCCGTGCTTTACGGCCCCGGCGTCAACGGACTGACTATAGGCGGACCGCATTCCGCGAGCGCCGAAGAAGGCGTCACAGTAACGCTAAGTGAAGAAACGAATACGCAAACAATCGGCGCGGACGGCTCAGTAATGAACTCGCTCCACGCAAGTCGAGCCGGCACTGCTACTTTCCGATTATTGAAAACCAGTCCGGTAAATCAAGGATTAATGCGGGTTTATAATTACCAGCGAACGCAGTCGAACATCTGGGGTCTCAACACAATTGTGATCCGGGACGTTGCACGCGAGGATCTTTATACGTGCCAAGGTTGTGCTTTTGTGAGATTTCCGACCAATGCGTATGCAAAACTGGGGAACACGCTAGAGTGGGAGTTTCATGTCAGCGTCGTCGATGCAAGTCTAGGTTGGGGCATAAACTTCGAGTTTTCGGAGGGCACATTCCAGGGCCCGGCCGGCGGCGTCACCGTTTAACGCAGGAGGATAGCGATGCAGACACCGGCAGAATACCGCCAGCAGGCGACGACACTGCTGCGCGCGAAACGGGCCGCGACGAGCGACGAGGCGGCGGTGCTGGCGGGCCGGGCGTGGTCGCGCTGCCTGTTGGCGTCGCGGCACGCGATGCTCGCCGAGCGTTTCGACCGGATGAGCGAGGACGAGCGCCAGCTCGCGGCCAGCCTTGCGACGATGCCGGGCGGCGGCACCGCGGCCGAGCGGGCGCGGGTCACGGCCGGCCACCTCACGCAGGTCGCCGATCGTCACCGCCGCAAGGCCGAGGAAAAAGAGGCCGAGGGCGCGCAATTGCAGTCGGAAGCGGCCTCGATCCAGCGGCGCAACGGGTCGCCGCAGCCGCCACAACGCCCGCAGCCGCCGCTGCGCCAGCAATCGCCGCAGACGCCGCCGCGCGCGACGTCGGTACCGGAGACCGCCAGCAATGGCTGATATCGCGATCAATGGTCACCAGTATCGCTGCGGCAAGATGCCGACAATCACGCAGCGCCATGTCGTCAAGCGGCTGATGCCGGTATTGCAGGGGCTGTCGCCGCTGTTCGCCGGCACCCGACCGCCGCGGCTGGCGGCGCAGAACGGCGAACTCGTGCCCGACGTCCAGGACATCAATGTCTATGATGCGATTGCCGCGCTCAGCAACACGATCGGCATGATGAGCGACGCCGACGCCGATTATGTCATTGATTCGGCGCTCGACGTCGTGAGCTGGAAGCAGGGCAACCGCTGGATGCCGCTCCGAGCCGGTCACGGCGGCGCGTTCATGCTCGGCGACGCCGACGATCTCGCGACGCAATTGCGGCTGACCTGGGAAGTGCTCGTCGAGTCGCTGGGAAATTTTTCGTTCGCCGTCGTGTTGCCGTCCCTCCAGACGAGCGATTCGGACCAGACGGCGAATACGCAAAGCTCGGGCTCGTAGGCCTCGACGGCGACGAATTTCTCTGGCGGCCGGTCGTCGCCGGATTGTGCAGCTATACGGACATTAAAGACAGCCGGGTCGATCTCTGCGACCTCGACGTGATGAACGAGCTGCTCGACGTGCAGCGCTACAACCAGGAACGCATTGTCGAGCACGAACGCCGCAAGCAGGAAGACGCAGTGCGGAGACAGAACGCATGGCCGATGGCGGGACGATAGCTGAATTTCTGGTTGCGCTCGGCTTCAAGATCGACGAGAGCGGTCAGCGACGCATTGAGTCCGGCCTCAAATCGGTCTCCGACCGCAGCACCGACGCGCAGAAGAAGGTTGCCGAACTCGAGAAGAAGGTCCGCGAGCTGCAGGAGCAGCTCGGCAAGACGTCCGGTGAGCCGGCCCGCAAATTCGGCGAGTTCGCGCACAAGGTCGGCCAGCTCACGCACGGTCTGGGGCAGAGCTTCAAAGAATTTGCCGGCAGCGCGACCGCCGCGGTCGGGGCCTTTGTCGGCGCGATGCAATTGGTCGCCAGCAACTACACGCAGCTCGGCCGCACCGCGCGCGAGATGGGCACCAGTGTCGCCGACCTGAAAGCGGTCCGGCTGGCGGCCGAGCAAGCCGGCATTGGCGCGGACAACGTGACCAATGCGCTGCTCGGCATGACGCAGAAGATCCGCGAGAACCGCGGCATCGATCTGTTCGTGCAGCGGTGGACAAAGGTTCCGTGGGAGCAGATCGCGAACAAGGGCCGGGACGGCTTGCTGCCGATCCTCGAGGGCCTCGAGCAAATCTACAAGGAACAAGGCCCGCAGGCGGCCTACGCGCTGGGGAATATCGCTGGTGTCAACCAGCGGATGATCGACCAGTTCCATGCCCAGCCGGAGGTGATGCGACGGGCGATAACGGCCGCCGGCGATCTCTACCAGCGCATCGGCGTCGATCAGGAGGACGCCGCGCGCAAGGCCGAGGCGTGGAATAACCAACTCAAGACGATCTCCGAAAGTTTCGGGGGGATTTACACACAGGCCTTCACGAAAGCCCAGCCGGCGTTCCAGAGCACGTTTAATGCGATCGAGCGTGGATTAGGCCGGGTTCACGACTGGAACCGCGCCAATCCGGGTCTGGGACTGGCCGAAGCCGTCGGGCTGACAATCAGCGGCTTGCAGTCGCTTGTGCCGATGCTTTCCACCGTCGGTATCAAGCTCAACTTGATGAACCCCATCGTGCTCGGGTTTGCCGCCGGCGCGACATTGATCATGGCGAACTGGGACAAGCTCGAGCCCTACTTCGCCAATAAATTCCAGAGGATTACCGAGGCTTACAAAGAAGGCGGCCTGGAGGCGGCGATCGCCGAAACCGGCCGGGTGGCGGGCGACGTCTTCAAAGACCTGGGCTCGTGGATCGCGACCTCGCTGAGCCGGATCGACTGGAAGGCGTTGTGGGACACGATCGTCCGCACGGCCAGCGCCAGTTGGTCGGCGATTACCGATTTCATTGCCGACATCGACTGGGGAGCGGTCGGCGAAACGATCGCGACGGGGCTCCTCAACGGCATTGCGTGGCTGATCAGCGCCGAAGGCGGCGGCAAATTGCTCAAGGCCATTCTGCGGGCCGGCCTCGATATCGCCGAGGCGGGCATGCAGCTCGGCATCAAGCTCGCCGAGGGGCTGATCCGCGGCATCATCCGCTTCATCGCCGGCAAAGGACGGTTTGGCGAGTGGCTGATCCGCCAGCTCGGGATCAGTGAGGAGCAGCAGGCCGAGCGTACTGAGCAGCAGCGCACGGAACGCCAGACCCGCCGCGAGCGCCGGCGCGCCGCCGACGAGCGGGAAGCCCAGATGCGGGCCCGTCGTCGCGGGGAGCCCGAGGCCCGCGCCGGCGAGCAAATCGATCTCACCGATACCGCCGCGCTCGCCGAA
>JAFMSA010000227.1 GCA_017353855.1 Alphaproteobacteria bacterium | reverse complement strand
ACGCCGAGCGGCTCATCGAGAATGCCGCAATTTGCGGCACCTACTGCGCAACTGCAGAAGCCCGGGACGAGGAGATGGCCGAGCGGATCGCCGCGCACCGGGCCCGCCGCGGTTCATTCTGGCGCACCGTTGAGGCGCCGCTGGCGTTGGCGCCGGTGATCGCCGCCGAGGCGGCGGCGGCGCGCCCGTTGCTCGTCGACTGCCTGAGCTTATGGCTTTCGAACCTGCTGCTTGCCGGCCACCAACCCGAGGAAGAGGCGCGCGGGCTTTGCCGGGCGCTACAGGAGGCCGCCGGGCCGGTTGTGCTCGTCAGCAACGAGGTCGGGATGGGTCTCGTACCGCAAACGCCGCTCGGCAGGCGGTTCCGGGATGCGGGCGGCCGCCTCAACCAGGAGGTCGCGGCCCTTGCCGACCGTGTCGTCTTTGTCGTGGCAGGCTTGCCGCTCGTGTTGAAGGAGAGCTGAGAAGGGTGCGATGAGCCTCGGCATTGCATGTCTCTCGTCTGCGGAGCAGGTGCGGCGCAAACTCTCACGTCGCTTGGGTGCCTCCTGTTTTCTGCATGCGGGGCGAGGGGCTTTGCCGCTGCCCTCCCGCGTCGCGCACAACGGGGAGAGGGTCGTCGTAAGGGGCACTGAGACAGACCGTTGCGCCGGGCACGGATACTGATATGCGCCGCGTTCCCGCGACTGTCATCACGGGCTTTCTCGGCGCCGGCAAGACAAGTCTCGTACGGCATCTGCTGGCGCGGGCCGATGGGCGTAGGCTGGGTGTCGTCGTCAACGAATTCGGCGAAATCGGCATCGATCGCGAGCTTCTGCTCGGCTGTGGCGATGCCGACTGCGCCTCCGACGACATCGTCGAACTCGCGAATGGGTGTCTGTGCTGCACGGTGGCCGAGGATTTTCTGCCGGCCCTGACGCGGCTGCTCGAGCGCGACAACCCGCCCGAGCACATCCTGATAGAGACCTCCGGCCTCGCTCTGCCCAAGCCGCTCGTGCAAGCCTTCGCGTGGCCGGAGGTTCGCGTCCGGACGACCGTCGACGGCGTGCTGAGCGTAATCGACGCCGCGGCGGTTGCCGCCGGGCTCTTCGCCGCCGATCCGGAAGCGGTCGCGCGGCAGCGCGGCGCCGACCCGGCATTGATCCACGACAACCCGCTCGAAGAGCTGTTCAAGGACCAGCTCGCATGCGCCGATCTGGTCGTCCTCAACAAGGTCGATCTGGTCGGCCCGGCGCGCGTTGCAATGCTATGCCGGGAGATCGAGGCGGAGCTGCGCGCCGGTATCAAGCTCGTCACAGCCTGTGAGGGCAAAGTGCCGCCCGTGGTGGCGCTGGGTCTCGGCGCTGCAGCGGAGGACGACCTCGCCTCGCGGTCTTCGGCCCACGAGCTCGAAGCGGAGCATGATCACGACGATTTCGAGAGCTTTGTCGTGACGCGGGCTCCGGTAGAGGACGTTGATTTCTTTTTCGGCAAATTGCGCACCGTGCTCGGTTCCCGGGACGTGCTGCGGGTCAAGGGTTTTCTTGATGTCCCCGGGCGCGAGCGAAGACAGGTTGTGCAAGCGGTAGGGGACCGGCTGCAAAGGCATTTCGACCGGCCCTGGCACGCGGGCGAGAAGCGCCAGACCCGGCTCGTCGTGATCGGCCACAAAGGTCTCGACCGGGCCGCGATCACCGCGGCACTGAGCGGCTGAGATGCACCTGTTGGCGACGACGCCGGGGAGTATCGCCGACGGCTCGGACGCAATCGACCTTGCACAGACCCCGGGCGATATCGTCTTGCTGTCGAGTGCCGATACCGAGATCTCGTTGCTCGCCGCGGCGCAGAAACGGCGCCGGGCAGAGGATCCGGCGGCGCCTCGCCTGCGCCTGGCCTCGATCCTGCGGCTCGCCCATAATTTCTCGATCGATCTCTATATGGACACCGTCGCCCGGGCGAGGCTTGTCGTCGCCCGGCTGCTGGGGGGCAGCGCTTACTGGCCTTACGGGGTCGAGCGTCTGGTCGAAACCTGCCGCAGCCACGCCGTCGCGCTGGCTTTGGTGCCGGGTGACGACAAGCCCGAGAAAGAGCTGATGGAGCTGTCGACCCTGGCACCCGACGGGGTCCACCGGCTGTGGCGATATCTCGCTGAAGGCGGCCCTGGCAATGCCGATAATCTGCTTCGCTACGTTGGCTCACTTATTGGTTACGATGCCGGATGGGCCGAGCCTGCACCGCTGTTGCGGGCGGGCTTTTACTGGCCCGATCGCGCTCTGCCGAGCCTCGAGGACATCAGTGCGCAATGGCGCGGCAACGGCGGGATCATACCGATTGTCTTCTACCGGGCGCTTGTTCAGTCGGGGAACACCGCACCGGTGGATGGGCTCGTCCACGCCCTTTCGGAGCGCGGGTTGCGGCCGCTGCCTCTCTTTGGGCACAGCCTCAAGGATCGCGAGGCCAGGGCGTTGGTGCGCAGAGCTTTCGCCGCGGCGCCGCCCGTCGCGATCCTCAACGGCACGGGATTTTCTGTCGGTGCCGCGGCGGGCGAGGATCCGCTGGCGTGGGCGGACTGCCCGGTCCTGCAAATTGTCTTCGCCGGCGGCGACGCGGAGAGTTGGCGGGCCGGAAGCCGGGGTCTGGGCCCGCGCGACCTGGCCATGAACGTCGCCCTGCCGGAGATCGACGGCCGTATTCTGTCGCGGGCGGTATCATTCAAAGCGCCGCTTGGCCGGGACCCCGAGACAGAGGCCGATCTTGTCGGCTACCGACCGGTTGCCGACCGCATTGCCTTTGTTGCCGATCTCGCACGTAGCTGGGCGCGGCTTCGGGCGCGGTCGCCGGGCGAGCGCCGGATCGCTTTGGTGCTTGCGAATTACCCCAATCGCGATGGCCGGGTCGCAAACGGCGTGGGTCTGGACACGCCGGCTTCGGCGGTCGCGATCCTGCGGGCGCTCGCGCGCGCCGGCTACCGGATTGGGGATGCACCGGCCGGGCCTGCAGAATTGATCTGTCGCCTGCTCGCCGGTCCCACCAACGCCACGCCCGGCGCCGCCGCCGAGGAGTCGCTGTCGATTGCCGAATATTCGGCTTCTTTTGCGAGGTTGCCGCCGAGGGTGCAGCAGGCCGTGACCGCCCGCTGGGGAGCGCCGCAGCGCGACCCGTTCTTCCGCCCGGGCCGACTCGACTGCGGCCGCTTCGCGATACCCGGGTTTCGCACCGGCAATCTTGCGGTTCTGATCCAGCCCGCACGCGGCTACAACATCGACCCGAAATCGACCTATCACGATCCGGCGCTGGTACCGCCGCACTCCTATTTTGCCGCCTATGCCTGGCTCACCGAGGATTTCCGCGCCGACGCCGTCATCCACCTCGGCAAGCACGGCAATCTCGAATGGCTGCCGGGAAAGGCGCTTGCGCTATCGGCCGAATGCTTCCCGGAGGCGGTGCTCGCTCCGATGCCGCATCTTTATCCGTTCATCGTCAATGACCCGGGCGAGGGGACGCAGGCGAAGAGACGGACGCAGGCGGTCATTGTCGATCACCTGACGCCGCCCCTGGCTCGCGCCGGAAACTATGGCCTCCTGAGCGAGCTCGAACGGTTGATAGACGAGTATTACGAAGCGGCTTTGGGAGACACACGGCGGCTTCCGGTGCTCGCCCCGGCGATTCTCGAACAGGCGCGCGCCGCGGGCCTCGACGGCGACTGCGGCATCGCGGCCGACGAGGAACCTGCGGACGCATTGCGCAAGCTGGACGGGTTCCTGTGCGAGCTGAAGGATCTGCAGATTCGCGACGGGCTTCATGTCTTCGGCTGCAGTCCGCAGGGCAACAGGCTCGATTCGCTGCTCGTCGCCTTCGCCCGCGCCAGCCGCGGAAGCGCGCCGAGAGAGGCATCGCTTCTGCGCGCATTGGCCGGCGATCTCGAGCTCGACCCGGACCCCCTTGCGATGGATCCGGCCGAACCCTGGACCGGCCGTCGCCCCGTCGCGCTCGCCGCCCCCGAGGCGTGGCGCACTGCCGGCGACACCGTGGAGCGTCTGGGGATGCTGGCGGATCGCCTGGTCGCAGGCGAGGCCTGCGCGCAACCGGGTTGGTCCCGCACGCGCCACGTGCTCGACTGGATCGAGCGTGAGCTGCGCCCGGCAGTTGCCGGATGCGGACAGGCGGAAATCGCCGCCCTTCTCGCCGGGCTCGACGGACGCGGTGTGCCGCCCGGCCCCTCCGGCGCACCGAGCCGCGGCCGACCCGAAGTGCTTCCGACCGGCCGCAATTTTTACTCGGTCGACACCCGGGCAGTGCCGACCCCTGCGGCCTGGGAGCTCGGCTGGAAATCGGCGACGCTGCTGCTCGAGCGCCATGCGCAGGAGTTCGGCGGTTATCCGGCGCGCGTCGCGCTTTCGGCCTGGGGTACCGCAAACATGCGGACCGGCGGCGACGATATTGCCCAGGCCCTGGCGCTTTTGGGAGTGCGGCCGGTATGGGAGCGGTCCAGCGGTCGGGTTACCGGGTTCGAGATTCTGCCGGCCCGCATACTCGACCGCCCGCGAGTCGACGTCACGTTGCGAGCCTCGGGTTTTTTCCGCGACGCCTTCCCAGGGCTTATCGACCTGTTCGATTCGGCGGCGCGTGCCGTTGCCGCGCTCGATGAGCCGGCCGCGATTAATCCACTTGCCGCCCGCGTCGCCGCCGACCGGCAGGGGCTCGAAGAGCGGGGTGTCGCTGCGGACGAAGCGGCGCGCCGCGCCGGCTACCGTGTCTTCGGATCAAAGCCGGGCGCTTACGGCGCCGGGCTGCAGGTGATGATCGACGAGCAGATTTGGGCCGACGAAACCGATCTTGCCGAGGCGTATCTGGGCTGGAGCGGATATGCTTACGGCGCCGGCGCGGAAGGGCGTCCCGAACGTGCGATGCTCGAAGCGCGACTTGCCGCGACGGACGCCGTGTTGCACAACCAGGACAATCGCGAGCACGACATTCTCGACAGCGACGATTATTACCAGTTCGAGGGCGGTCTCGCGCTCGTCGTCCGATGCCTCTCCGGGCGCGCCCCGGCGGTCTGGCACAATGACCACTCGCAACCCGACAGGCCGCGCGTGCGCAGCCTCCGCGAAGAGCTGGGAAGAGCGGTTCGCGGCCGGGCGGCGAACCCGCGCTGGATTGCCGGTGTCATGCGCCATGGCTACAAGGGGGCTGCCGAGATCGCTGCGACCGTCGATTATCTTTTTGCATTCGCGGCCACCTCGCGGGCAGTTGCCGACGCGCATTTCGATGCTCTTTACGACGCCTATCTCGCCGACGACGCCGTGCGGGGCTTTATGGCTGAACACAATCCGGCCGCTCTCCTCGAAACCAGCCGCCGCTTCCTCGAGGCGATCGATCGCGGCTTGTGGCGCCCCCGCCGAAACAGCGCCCGCGAGGATCTCGGCCGATGGAGCAGGGCATGATCGACCGTGTCGAAACCGAGGAGGAGATCAACCGCCGCCACAATGAAAAGATGGCCAAGCGCAAGGCAATCCGCGAACGCATGCTGGCGACCAAAACTGAAGAGCGAGGATTGCTTATCGTTCACACCGGCAAAGGCAAGGGCAAATCGACCGCCGCTTTCGGGATCGTGCTCCGCTGTCTCGGCCATGGCATGCGCGTCGGCATCGTGCAATTCGTCAAGGGCGTATGGGGCACCGGCGAGCGTGTTGCGCTTGAGCGCTTCGGTGATCTCGCAACCTGCCGGGCCATGGGTGAAGGCTTCACCTGGGATACCCAGGATCGTGTCCGCGACATCGCCGCCGCGCGCAAGGCCTGGGACGCGGCCAAGGCGATGATTTCAGACCCGGATTACCGACTGGTGCTGCTGGACGAGCTCAATATCGTGCTGCGCTATGACTACCTGCCGATCGACGAAGTCGTAGCGGTGCTGAAGGCAAAGCCACGCGATCTCCACGTCATCGTCACCGGCCGTAACGCCCGGGCCGAGCTGATCGAAGCGGCCGATCTTGTGACGGAAATGGCGCTCGTAAAGCATCCGTTCCGCGCCGGTGTCAGGGCACAGCCCGGTATCGAATTTTGATGACACGCGCGCTGATGCTGCAGGGGACCGGATCGGATGTCGGCAAATCGCTGCTGCTGGCCGGGCTAGCGCGCGCGTTTACCCGGCGTGGACTGCGTGTGCGGCCCTTCAAGCCGCAGAATATGTCGAACAACGCCGGGGTGACTGCGGACGGCGGTGAAATCGGCCGCGCTCAGGCGCTGCAGGCACGCGCGTGCGGCACCGTGCCGGTCACGGATATGAACCCGGTTCTGCTTAAGCCGCAATCGGAAAGCGGCGCGCAGATCGTCGTGCAGGGCAGATTCTGGCGGGTTGCCGACAGCAGCGAATATCGCCGGCTGGCGCCGGATCTCTTGCCGGCGGTTCTCGCCTCCCTTGGGCGCCTTGCCGTGTCGGCCGACCTTGTCCTCGTCGAGGGGGCCGGGAGCCCGGCGGAGATCAACTTACGCGACGGCGATATCGCCAATATGGGATTTGCCGAGGCGGCGGGCATGCCGGTCGTCCTGGTCGGCGACATTGAGCGGGGCGGCGTGATCGCGCAGCTTGTCGGCACATACGCACTGCTCTCACAAAGCGAGCAGGCGCGTCTTGCCGGGTACATCGTCAACAAGTTCCGCGGCGACATCCGGCTGTTCGACGGCGGCGTCGCTGCCGTTGGAGAGCGAACGGGGCTGCGATGCTTTGGCGTGGTCCCGTATTTTCCGGCGGCCGCCATCCTGCCAGCCGAGGATTCTCTGGCACTCGCCCGAGCCCTCGCCGGCCCCCGGACGGTCCGGGATCAGGCGGATGAGGGCGGGCGGTCGATCCGCATCGCCGTTCCGGTATTGCCGCGCATCG
>JAFMSA010000022.1 GCA_017353855.1 Alphaproteobacteria bacterium | reverse complement strand
TTTCGCTATTCGCCGAACAGACGCCGAGCCCCACTCCGCCGACCCAGGAGCCGATCCCGGTATGCTCGGCGAGCGCATGAACCAGCTCCGGCATAACCGCAGCGGCAGGCTCGGTTGCGTAGAGGATGCCGAGCGTCGCCCCGTCCAGCTTCGGCAATTCGGCGATGCACCGCCGCGTGAGGCTTGCAGTACCACCAGTCGCGACACTCGCAGCAAACTGCGCGCTCATGACGCGCCTCCCAGCAGGCGTGCGACCAACGGGGCGACCCGCTCGACGAGCACCGCGATACCCTGCTCGTTCGGATGGACTCCGTCAGACTGGTTGAGCTCGGGTTTCATCGCTACGCCCTCCAGGAAAAACGGATACAGCGGCAGTTGATGCCTGCGCGCGAGATCCGGGTAGATCTGGTCAAATGCATGCTTGTACTCCTCTCCCCAGTTCGGCGGGGCGAGCATGCCGAGAAGCAGCACTTTGGCGCCGCTGGCTTCGATCTTTCCGATCATTTTGTCGAGATTGTCGCGCACCGTCGAGGGGTCGATGCCCCGAAGGGCATCGTTGGCGCCCAGCTCGAGGATCACGAGATCGGGCCGATCGGCGAGCGCCCAATCGAGTCGAGCCAGACCGTCTGCGGTCGTATCGCCCGTAACCCCGGAATTGATCACCTTCGCCTGGATCCCCTGCCGATGAAGCCATGCCTCCAGTCTGGCGGGGAAGGCTTGCGTCGCGGCCAGTCCGGGCCCGGCGGTCAGGCTGTCGCCGAAATCCAGAATTACCGGCGCGTGTGCGCTGGCGGGCCCCCCAATAATCGTCAGGCCGACCGCGATCGTCGCGAGAATGCACCGGACGGCGCTCGACCCACCACTCCACCCCTTTGCCCGCATCCGCGGCTGAACCAGCGGAACGGCCACCCATAAATAGCGCGCCGGCCCTGCGCCAGGCCGATGTCGAAAGGAGCGCGAGGGAGAACCCGGCGGGCTCTCCGCGCTGCGCGGGAGCGCGGGGCTCGCGTCAGCAGACGAACCTGACCCCCAGCTCATTCGGGGCCGAGAGGTCGGGCGCACCGGTCGCATCGCGTTGAAAGTGCGGGATGATGCGCCATATGGTCGGCACCGACCATGGGTCACGTGCCGGCTGGCCCGCCGTCCCATCCTCCCCTCTTCGGATGGAATATGACCACCTCGCTTCATCCCGGCGGCCCGCTCGTTGTCCTGGAAGATGTTCACCTGACTCTGGAGAGCGCCGCCGGGCCCGTCAACATTCTGCGCGGCATCTCGCTCGAGATCGGCGCCGGCGAGACGGTCAGCATCGTCGGCCCCTCCGGCTCGGGAAAATCGACCCTGATGATGGTACTCGGCGGACTGGAGCGGCCGAGCACCGGACGGGTTCTGATCGAGGGCAACGATCTGGGCGCGTTCAGCGAGGACGCACTCGCCCGCTTCCGGCGCGGCCGTATCGGCATCGTGTTTCAATCGTTTCACCTTATCCCGACAATGACGGCGCTGGAGAATGTCGCGATCCCGCTTGAACTCGATGGCCACCGCGACGCCTTTGCCGCGGCAGAAACGAGCCTCGCGGCGGTCGGGCTCAGCCATCGTACCACCCATTACCCCGGGCAGCTCTCCGGCGGCGAGCAGCAGCGCGTGGCAATTGCCCGCGCGTTTATTTCACAGCCGAAATTACTCCTCGCCGACGAGCCGACGGGGAACCTCGACGGGGTAACCGGGCGGATGGTGATCGATTGCCTCTTTGAACACCAAATCCGGCACGAGGCGAGCTTGCTGCTGATCACCCATGACCGGGGCATAGCTGAACGTTGCGGTCGCCAGGTCCGCCTTGTGGATGGACGGATCGTCGAGGATGTACGAGCCGCGGCGTTGCGGGCGCCCGCTGTCCGGCGGGCGAATTGAGATCGACATCTGCACGCTACGCCGTTCGGCTCGCTTTTCGCGAACTGCGCGGCGGTATTCGAGGATTGCGGGTCTTTCTTGCCTGCATCGTTCTCGGTGTGACGGCGATCGCCGCGATCGGCTCGCTTGCCGCTTGCGTGACCGCCGGGATCAAAGCGGACGCGCGCGATCTGCTGGGCGGCGACGTTGAGGCGCGGCTTGCCTACCGTCCGGCCGACGGCGCCGAGCGGGAGTTCTTGGCGCACAGCGGCACGATGTCGGAGATCCTCACGATGCGGGCGATGGCGCGCACGCCTGACGGCGCCAAGCGCAGCCTGATTGACCTCAAAGCGGTCGACTCCGCCTATCCGCTTTATGGCACTGTCAGTGTGTCGCCGGCACAAACTCTCGCCCGGGCACTAGGCAGGCGCGACGGCCGCTTCGGTGCGCTCGTCGATCCCGCGATCCTCGGCAGGCTCGGCCTCAAGACGGGCGACAACGTCAAGATAGGCAAGGCGGTGCTGCAGCTGCGCGGCACAATCGAACGAGAGCCCGACGCCGCCACCGGCGGCCTCATCTTTGGGCCGCGGGTGCTGATTTCTGCCGGCGCGCTTGCCGAGACGGGATTGATCCAGCCGGGCGCGCTCGTGTCCTATCATTATCGCCTGCGGCTTCCTCCGGGAACCGACCCGGCGCGCTGGGCGGCGGGCGCACGAGCGGCATTCCCCAAGGCGGGTTGGCAAATCCGCAGCTTTGGCGACGCCTCACCGTCGCTGGAGCGATTGATCGAGCGCGTCGCCTTGTATCTGAGTCTCGTCGGACTGACGGCGCTGCTGGTCGGTGGCGTCGGCATCAGCAGCGCAGTCGGCGCTTACATCGCGGGGAAAACGGCAACGATTGCGACGCTCAAATGTCTGGGGTCGTCCACCCGGCTGATCTTCGCCGCCTATCTCGTCGAGATCCTCGTGCTGGCCGTTTTCGGTATTGTCACCGCACTGCTGTTGGGCGCGGTGACACCGGTTCTCGCCTCACCGTTGCTGGCGAGCGTGCTCCCCGTCTCGCTCAGATTGGCCGTGTATCCGGCGCCGCTGGCGTTAGCGGCACTGTTCGGTCTTCTGACGACGCTCGTCTTTGCGCTATGGCCGCTGGCCGGGATTGGCAGAGTGCCGCCCGGCGCGCTGTTCCGTGATGCGGTCGATCGGACACCGCGCCGGATCCCGGCTGCGAGCTCCGGCGCAATCCTGTTACTGGCACTCGGGCTCGCCGGCCTCGCGGTGGCTTCGGCGCAGGACCGGACCGTTGCGCTCTGGTTTGTCGCGGCAGCAATCGCCACTTTCACCCTCTTCCGCGTCGCCGGAATGGCGGCTGTCCTGATGGCCCGGAGAGTTCCAAGGCCGCGGCACCCGATGCTGAGGTTGGCATTGGCCAATTTGCATCGGCCCGGCGCGCCGACGGGGCAGATCGTGCTCTCCCTCGGGATCGGGCTGACTGTGCTGGTCGCCGTTGTCCTGGTCGAAGGCAACCTCGCGAAGGAGATCGACACCCGACTGCCAGCCGAGGCGCCCGCCTTCTATTTCATCGACATTCAGCCGAACCAGCTCTCCGGGTTCGCCGAAATCGTGCACACGATCCCGCAAGCGCGCTTCGACCAGGTGCCGATGATGCGCGGGCGGATTACCAGGCTCAACGGGGTCCCCGTCGAACAGGCGACCGTTTCGCCGCAGACGCAATGGGCGTTGCGCAGCGATCGCGGCCTTACTTACGCAGCGGATTTGCCGGCGGGCTCGCGGCTCGCCGCCGGCACCTGGTGGCCTCCCGACTATCGAGGGCCGCCGCTCGTCTCGTTCGATGCCGCCCTGGCGCAGGGAATGGGCCTGAAGGTCGGCGACACTTTGAGCGTCAACCTGCTTGGCCGCGAGATCACTGCCGTCATCGCCAATTTGCGCTCGATCGACTGGAAGCGGCTCGGTATCAACTTCGCCATAGTGTTTGCGCCAGGAACCCTCGAACGGGCGCCTCACACCCATCTCGCTGCCGTCTATGTGCCGCCGGCCGAGGAGGAAAACCTGGAGAGAGCGGTGAGCGAACGCTTTCCCAACGTTTCGGCCATCCACGTGCGTGAAGCGCTGGGGGCGGTCGACCGGGTCATCAGGATGATCGGGAACGCGATGCGGCTCACGGCACTGGTTACCCTCGCAGCCGGCATCCTTGTGCTCGGCGGCGCGCTGGCAGCCGGGCATCACCGGCGTGTGTACGACGCGGTCGTGCTCAAGGTTCTGGGTGCCACGCGAGGGGCAATCACGCGCGCTTTCTTGATCGAATACGGTGTCCTCGGCGCGCTCGCCGCAAGCTTGGCCGGCGTCCTGGGGACGGTCGCCGCCCATCTCTTGGTGACCCGGCTGATGAAACTCGAATGGGTCTTCCTGGCGCTGCCGCTGTTCGGAACAATCGTGTCGGCGACACTATTGACCTTGGTTCTGGGCGTCGCCGGGACCTGGCGCGCCCTCAGCGCCGAACCGGCGCTTCACCTGCGCGAAGAATAGACGCGCGGCGCCGCGGCAACGCTTATTGAAAAGATCTCGTTTTGTGCCAATATCGCTCTCCTGAGGAATCTCCCTCGCTCAATCCACTCTCCTTGGAGGGGGTTTATGGCTTTAGGTTCGCAGCCCCGCTGGACGGTGCGGTCGGCCGACGCCCAGGTCGGCATCGATGTCGGCCTGCGGAACTATATGCTCCGCGTCTACAACTACATGGCGTCGGGGCTCGCGCTTACCGGGGTTGTCGCCTTGGTGTTCGCTCAATACCTGTTTGCGAACCCGGCGCTGGCGCATTCACCGGTGATGTTTCTGTTCATGTTGGCGCCCCTCGGCCTCGTCATGTGGCTGAGTTACGGCATCAATCGGATGCAGGCGAGCACGGCGCAAACCGTATTCTGGGTCTATGCCGGGGCGATGGGGCTCTCGCTTGCCTCGATCTTTCTGGTCTTCACCCACGAGAGCATAGCCCGTGTGTTCTTCATAACCGCCGGCACGTTCGCGGCGATGAGCCTTTACGGCTACACGACCCGGCGGGACCTGTCGCAGTTTGGCTCCTTCCTGTTCATGGGGCTGATCGGCATCATCATTGCCTCGCTCGTCAACATGTTTCTTGCCTCCTCGGCGCTGCAGTTTGCGATCTCGGTGATCGGCGTCCTCGTCTTCACCGGCCTGACCGCGTATGACACGCAGCAGATCAAGGAGATGTACTACGCCTACCAGAATGCTGACCGCGACACCGCCACCAAGACGGCGGTGATGGGTGCGCTGAGGCTCTATCTCGACTTCATCAACCTGTTCATGATGCTGATGCAGTTGCTCGGCACGCGCCGCGACTGATCTCAGCGCACTGCGCGGGTAACACTCATCGGCCGGGCTTTGCGTCCGGCCGATTTCGTTTGACTGATGCCCAGAGAATCAGGCTTGATTAGCCTTCGGGATCAGGCTGATATAGCTTCAATGAAAAAAGCCAGCATCACGGAGGCCAAGAACAACCTGAGTGCCTTGATCGACGGCCTCAAAGGTGGCTCCCCGGTCCTCATCGTCGACAGGGGACGGCCAGTCGCCCGGCTGGAAGCCGCGGGGTCGGGAAGCGAGAGCGAAGACAACGGAAGACTGTCGCGGCTCCTGCGAGGCGGGATCGTTCGGGCGCGCCGCAGCGTGCCGCCCGAGGCGCTGCTCACTACTCCTCCACCGCATGCCAAGGCCGACGCGTCAGTTGTCGCGGCCCTCTTCACCGAACGCCGAGAGGGGCGGTGAAATTCTGGGACGCCTCGGCAATCGTGCCGCTTCTGGTGGCCGAGCCCATGACGCCGGCATTGCAAGCGCTCGCCGCGAGCGATCCCGAGATGCTCGTATGGTGGGGGTCGGAAGTCGAATGCGGCTCGGCGCTTGCCCGCCTGGAGCGGGCCGGCGCGCTGAATGTGAGGACCGCCGCCCTCGCGTTCGTCCGGCTCGAACAATTCGCCGACGCATGGCACGAAGTCGAACCCAGCGATATCGTTCGGGAGAACGCACTTCGGTTCCTTCGCGTTCATCCGCTACGGGTGGCCGACGCATTACAGCTGGCCGCAGCATTCGTGGCTGCCGAACACCGCCCGCCTTCGCTCCTCATGGTCACGCTCGATGAGCGCCTTGCCGACGCAGCGCTGAAGGAAGGTTTCCCATTGGCCGAAATCGCCTCAGGTTGAGCCTCCCGGACGGCTTCTGCGTTGGCCAGCTAAACGCACCGGCTGCCAGACCGTAGCAGGAACGCCAACCGACTTTGGTGTTAAACGGCCCCCTGACCCTGTCTCTCAACAGGACGTGCGGAAACGGCTGAGGCAGGACGTCTTGCATTTGCAATTGCAAAGCCGGGGCCGCGACCGCGAGGAGCAAAGCGGTCCAGGCCTGTTCACTGTTCACTAATGCGCTTCGTCCCAGCTCTGGGCCCAGCCGGTCTCCACGACGAGCGGCACCGAGAGCTCGCAGTGCGGCGCGCAAGCGCCTTCCATGACCCGCCGAACGACTTCGGCCGTGTGTTCGACTTCGGCTTCCGGCGCCTCGAACAGCAGCTCGTCATGGACCTGCAAGAGCATGCGGGCGCGCAGCTTTTCGCGCGCCAGCTCGGCGGGGATGCGGGCCATCGCGCGCTTGATGATGTCGGCGGCCGAGCCCTGTAGGGGCGCATTGATCGCCTGCCGCTCGGCGCCGGCGCGGCGCGCCGGGTTGACGTCGCGAATCCCGGGAATCCAGCATTTGCGCCCGAAAATCGTCTCGACATGCCCGGTGCTCCGGCAGTCGGTCTTGATCCGCTCCATATAGGCCCGGATCGCCGGGAAGCGTTCGAAATAGGCGCGGATATAGGCTCCTGCCTCCGATTGCGGCACGCCGATCTGCTGCCCCAGCCCGAACGCGCTGATGCCGTAGATAATGCCGAAATTGATCGCCTTCGCCCGCCGCCTTGTGCTGGCGTCCATTTCAGCGAGCGGCACCCCGAACACCTGACTCGCGGTCAGCGCATGGATGTCGATGCCATCGCGGAAAGCCTGCTTCAGCTCGGGGACGTCGGCGACGTGCGCGGCGAGCCTCAGTTCGATCTGGCTGTAGTCGGCCGACAGCAGCAGATGACCGGCTTCGGCGACAAAAGCGCGGCGGATGCGGCGGCCTTCCTCGGTGCGGATCGGGATGTTCTGCAGGTTGGGGTTATTCGACGAGAACCGGCCCGTCGCCGCAACGGCAAGTGCGTATGAGGTGTGCACGCGGCCGCTGTCACGGTCTATCTCTTCGGCAAGCGCGTCGGCATAGGTCGATTTGAGCTTTGTCAGCTGGCGCCATTCGAGCACGAGCCCCGGCACCTCGTGCAACGGCGCGAGCTCCTCGAGGATGGAGGCGTCGGTGCCGTAGGCCCCGGTCTTGCCCTTCTTGCCCCCGGGCAACTGCAGCTTTTCGAACAGCACATCCCCCAGTTGCTTCGTCGAGCCGATGTTGAATCCGTTGCCGACCGCCTGGAAGATCGCCTTCTCGATTCCGGCGATGCGCTGCTCGAAATCGCGCGACAGTTCGCCGAGCGCCGCGGGGTCGACCCTGATCCCCTCGCGTTCCATCGAGGCTACGACAGGCACGAGCGGCCGCTCGATCGTCTCGTAGAACGCCGTCATCTTCTCGCGGATGAGACGCGCCTTTAAGAGCATGTGCAGCCGCAGCACCGCATCAGCGCGCTCGGCAGCGAAATCGCGCGCCTTGTCTGGCATTACCTCGGCGAAGGCGATCACGCTCTTGCCGGTGCCAACCAGCTCCTTCAATGCGGGCAACTCATACTCGAAAGAACGCCGAACCAAATTCTCGATCGTGTGCTCGAACTGGCCACCGTCGAGTACATAGGACATCAGCATCGTGCAGTCGTAGGGCGTGAGCATGACGCCATAGCGCGACAGGAGGTGCGCTGCACTCTTAACGTCATGGCCGATCTTGAGAACACCGGGATCCTCGAGCAGCGGCCGCAGGCGCTCTATCGCGGTCTGCAGCGTCAGCTCGCTCGCACCCGCTTCGCGCCCCCCGGCTCCTTCTCCGGCAGCGCCGGGAAGGGGAGAGCCGGCCTCCAGGGCCGCAGAGGTGAGGGTTCCGTTGAGCGGAAGGGAGGGCGCCCGGATATCCGCCGGACGGTGGCCCACCGGGACGTAGGCCGCCAGGCCCGGCGCCAGAGCGAGCGCGATGCCGCACAGCGCCGGACGCGTGCCGGCCACCGCGCTCGCCTCCGGCCAGATTGCGACGACACCCGCCTCCCCGGCAGCCTCGATCCAGTGATCCAGCCCCTCGATCGTGTCGACAAGCGCGTAAGTCCGCGGCGTGTTAAAGGGCGGGATCTCCGGTAGGACAGGCTCCAAATGTTCGGCCGGCCCGATAGCTGCGGCCGCCATCGACAGCCGCTGGGTCATGCGCGAAGCGAGCGCGCGGAACTCCATCTCGCTCAGGAACGGCAACAGCTCGTCCGCGGCGAGCGGCTTGACCGCAAGCGCCGACAGCGGACAAGGTAAAGGCACATCGTCGTCGAGCTTCACAAGCTCCTTCGACAGCCGCGCGTTCTTCTCGTTCTCGATCAGCACTTGACGCCGCTTCGGCTGCTTAATCTCGCCGGCGCGGGCCAGCAACGTCTCGAGATCGCCATAGGTGTTGATCAGCTCGGCGGCGGTCTTGACCCCGATGCCGGGAACGCCGGGTACATTATCGACGCTGTCCCCGCACAACGCCTGGACATCGATGACGCGCTCGGGACCCACGCCGAACCGCTCGCGCACCTCGGCGACGCCGATCGGCCTGTTCTTGATCGGGTCGAGCATCGTGACCTTCTCGCCCACAAGCTGCATCAGGTCCTTGTCGGACGAGACAATCGTGACAGTGGCGCCGGCTTCGATCGCATGGCGCGCGTAGGTCGCGATCAAATCGTCGGCCTCGAAATCGTCGAGCTCGATCTGGCAGACGCCGAATGCCTCGGTGGCGCGCCGCACCAACCCGAATTGCGGGACGAGATCGGGCGCCGGCTCCGGCCGCTGCGCCTTGTATTGATCGTAGATGCGGTTGCGGAACGAGGTCCCCTTAGCGTCGAAGACCACAGCGATATGGTCGGCGTCGGTCTCGCTGAGCAGCTTTGCCAGCATGTTGCTGAAGCCGAGCACGGCGCTGGTGGGGGTTCCGTCCGAGCGCGACAGCGGCGGCAGGGCGTGATAAGCCCGGAAAATGAAACCCGAGCCATCGACCAGGAAAACATGATGCGGTGCCGCCGAGGGGGCGGGCGTGGCTGCGGCGGGGTGCGGCTCTTTGGCGAGCGGTTCGATAATCTCTTGCACGGCTTCCTGCATCTAAACGTTGCGCTCTTCCGACACCCGCGGCGGCGTAACCGCACCGCCCGGATCAGCCCCCTGCATCGCCCGGTTGACGAAAAGACGGGAGCAATACGGACACTCGATCTTCCCGGCGGGACCGAGATTGAGATAGACCCTCGGATGTCCGAGCGGTCCGCCTCCGCCGTTGCAGACAGCAACCGTTTCGTCGATGTAAATGGTTTCGAAAGGCCCCATGTGCGACCAGAAAGTTCACGGCAGGCGCCGCGTCCAAGGAGCGCGATGATACGCATTGGCGCGCCGCAATCAACGACCCCTTCGAGGAACGAAGCCCGGTCCGTCGCCGTCGACCACACGTGAACCGCCGCCGTCGGATCATGTCGGTTCTCTGGTGCGGCTGTGCGCTCCTCGCTCTCTTGCCGACTGCCGGTTGTGCGCCACCGACCACCGATGAGGACGTGCGCGCTGCCGGCATTGGCACCGCCCGCGCCGCCGCGCCGCCGCAACCGACGGCGCGCTTTACCGGCAGCACATTCGTCGCCGCGGATGGCGCGGTATTGCCCCTGCGGGAGTGGCTTCCGAATGGTCCACCCCGCGCCGTGATCCTGGCGCTGCACGGCTTCAACGATTACAGCAACTCATTCGAAGCCCCGGGCAAGGCTTGGGCGAGGCAGGGGATCGCGACCTATGCCTATGATCAACGCGGTTTTGGCGCCGCACCCGAGCACGGCCTTTGGCCGGGACGTGCCGCGCTCGCCGCGGATGCCGCCACCGCGGCGCAAATCCTGCGCCGCCGATATCCGGGCGTGCCGCTCTACCTCTTGGGAGAGAGCATGGGCGGGGCGGTTGCGATCGTGGCCATGACCGGCGAAAGCGGCACGACCGTCCCCCCTGTCGACGGCGTAATTCTTGCCGCTCCGGCGGTATGGGGCCGCGCGACCATGGACTTCCTCCCGAGATTGGCGCTGTGGGCCAGCGTGCGCGTGGTGCCGGGGCTCACCCTCACCGGCCGCGGGCTCGGGAAAAAACCATCCGACAATCTCGCGATGTTACGGGCTTTGTCGCGCGATCCCTTAGTCATTAAAGCGACGCGTGTCGATACAATCTACGGTTTGGTTAACCTGATGGATGCAGCCCTCGATTCGGCGCCTCGCCTGGTCTCACCGGTGTTCGTCATGTACGGCGGAAAGGACGAGATCATACCAAAAGAGCCGATCCGGCGCTTTGCGGGCGACCTGCCGCCGGAATGCCGCCGGCAGGATAAGCTCGCCTGGTACAAGAATGGTTACCATATGCTGCTGCGCGATCTCGAGGGCCCGATGGTGATCGCCGACGTCGCAAGCTGGGTGCGGGCACACGCTGCGCCCCTGCCATCCGGCGCCGATCGCGCGGCGGCGGAGGCCTTTTTGCCCCGCGGCAGCCGGATCTCGCTCGATACCCGCTGATCGCATGCAACCGGTCGTGATCCTGCAGCTGCTGGGCTTACTGATGCTGGCTAACGGGACCCCGGTCATCGCCACGAAACTACTGGGCGCGCGTTATTCTTATCCGGTTGACGGGAACCTCACATTTCCTGACGGCCGGCCGTTGTTCGGCCGCTCCAAAACAATACGCGGTGTGGTGCTGGCCGTGCTCGTTACGACCGCGGGCGCACCGGTGATCGGCCTGCGTTGGCAAGACGGTTTGGTCATCGGCAGCTTCGCGATGGCGGGCGATCTTGTCTCCAGCTTTGTCAAGCGCCGCCTCAACCGGCCGTCGAGCAGCCGAGCAAGCGGTCTCGACCAGGTTCCGGAATCGCTCTTTCCGCTGCTCGCGTGCCGCAGCCTGCTCTCGCTGACGCTCGCCGACATCGCTGTGTGTGTTGCGATGTTCCTGATCGGGGGGGTATTGATTTCCCGCCTGCTCTACGCTTGGCGCCTGCGCGACCGTCCGTATTAAGGATCATGAATTACCCCCACCGAGGTCTTGTTGAGGGTTTTGCGGCTGTTGCGCCGCATCGGTCAGTTCCCGACCGAGATGTTTGAGAGCCCAATTCAGGCACGCCGAGTTGCCGCGACGTCGCTCGGTTCGGCGTGCCCGCACGCGCGGACATGCCGGCGCTCATCCATCCTTTGCTCGTGCACTGTTCCGCGCCCAATCCGGTATACTCGTTTGAAACGTAGGGCCAGTGGCACAGGCATCGCCCCGCGACCTCGACGCCGAGGCGCCCGTCCCGCTCGAGGACGACGAGCCGCCCGAAGCGCTGCACGAAGCCGGGCCGGACTATGGCGGCCGCGGAATACGCCTGGCGCCGGAATGGGCCGCGCGGCCCGGCGGCTTCATCGCATGCCTGGGGCCGACATGGGACCGACCTACCAGCCCGGCCTGCGCGTCGACGTGAACGGCGCCGGCCGGTCAGGTCGACGACCTTGCTTCCGGCACGCGTTCCCTTGGTGCAGCCGCAGGACAGCGCCCTGCGGTTCCCGCGGCGATAGAGCGCGGGACCAGCGAGCGTGACGATTCGGCCGCAGTCGCGCTGATACCGCCAGCTCACCTTGCCACCGCGGTGACCGTCACGCGCGAGAACGGTCAGACGGCCGAAACGCTCGCCGGTCAGATCGAACGCCTTGGTGCTCGGCTGATTTTGCAAACAGCCGCAGGACCGCGTGCTACCGGGCACGCGCAACGAATGGCCGCGGACGATTCGCCGGGTAGCGCAATCGCAGAGGCAATGCCATGTTGCATCGCGTTTCTGCGAACCGGCGCGGGCTATGACGACGAGCTTGCCGAAGCGTTGCCCGGTGAGGTCGATCAGGGTCGGTCCGGGGCGCCCGGAGAAGATTGGCTACGCCGGCCCGGGAGGCGCCTCCGGACCGAACCCCGGCAACCACAGCACGCGGGGATCGACCTTCCGGCGCCGGCTCACACCGGGAACGTCCGCGATTCGGATGCCGCGAAGATGCCACTAAATCGTGTTTCACGCGGTTGTTCCGGTTCGGTTGCGGCCGGTTCGCTTTGGTCAGGATAAGTGATTGGAAAACTGATGGAACAGCTGGCGCACCCGGCGAGATTCGAACTCACGACCTCTGCCTTCGGAGGGCAGCGCTCTATCCAGCTGAGCTACGGGTGCCGGCTCATTAGTCGTGCAAAAGCGCCGAAGGGTGGGATACAGCCTCAAAGCCGCCGATGCAAGGAGGTTGCGTTCGTGCCGAGAATCGCTTGCGCCGCCATTCACAGCTGGCGACCTGCCAAGATTTAACGCCCTTGCCTTGCATTCGCCGCAATTTTCGGTCCGATTCCGCGCTGGGATCGGGCCCGCGGGTCGCGCCTCGGTGGGCGCATGCAGATGCGCCGGGGGAGCAAATGGATCTTCAGCTCGCTGAAAAACCACCACGTCGCACTGTCTCGTCAGTCAACCAGCACGTTCTCGAAAGGCTGGAAGATCGTCTCGGCCGGCTGCACGCCAGACAACGCCTCGGTATAGAGGCCGACCACGAAGGCCAAGTCTTTGGGCAAGGGCTCAACTACTTTCATCCGGAGAACTGGTACCAGAGCCCCTGGATCGTCAGAACGACGCTCAAAGCGACCGGCCTCTATTGGCGAGCCCGCAAAAATGCCCGGAATGTACAGATACGGCGCCATGAAATCTGGTTCCCCACTTTGCCGGCGTCGTTTGATGGTTTCACGATCCTTCATCTGAGCGATCTGCACGTCGACATCAGCCAGGCAGCGATGGAGCGGTTAGTGGGGTTGCTCCCGTCGGTTAGGTATGACGTGTGTGTTTTGACCGGTGACTATCGCGGAAGAACCTTTGGCCCGTTCGATGCGGCGATTGCGGGCCTGGAGCGGGTGCGCGCGCATCTTTCTGAGCCGGTGTTCGGCGTCTTGGGAAACCATGACACGATCCGTATGGTCCCCGCGCTCGAGGACATGGGCATCCGCATGCTGCTCAACGAGTCTGAGGAGCTCATCGGCGGCGCCGAGCGTATTCATCTCGTCGGCATCGACGATGCTCACTTCTATAGAGTGGATAATATTGAAAAGGCGGTCTCGCGGGTTCCCGTCTCGGAATTCTCCATTTTACTGTCGCACACTCCGGAAATTTATCGGCAAGCCGCGCACGCAGGTTTCGATCTGCTGCTGAGCGGGCATACTCATGGTGGCCAACTCTGCCTGCCCGGCGCCATCCCGATCACACTCGACTCGGTGCTGCCGCGACGCATGGGGTCCGGAGCGTGGCGATATCACGAGATGGTCGGGTACACGTCGGTCGGCGTCGGCTCCAGTATCGTTCCGGTCCGGCTGAACTGTCCTCCGGAAATCACCCTTCACACGCTACGCTGCGGGTTTTAGTTCTCGAGTCGGGCAGGCATATCGCCGCTCCAGGTAGCGGAGGTGCACTCTGCGCCTTGGGTGGCGTGGCCCGCTAGCTTAGGGCCGGGCGTGCCGCGCCGGGATTGAGCTTATCGACCCGGACCTTCACGACGACCCGCCGCGCCCTGAACAGCCCGGCGGAAATCCTGCTGCCGTTGCCAGCCTTTGAGCGACCGAGAGCCCGGCGCTGGCGCCGGGCGCGTTGAAATTGAAACGCACGCCCCTCTCTGCCGAACTGCCGATCCCGCGAGGTCGCCGTCTGGCTGCGGACTTGCGGGCTCGACCTGCTTCACGAAGGCTCGCAATCACATGTCGCCGCTTTCGGCACGACTGCGCGCATGGCCGAGGTGGATGCGGCGCCGCACGCCATATCAGACGATTTGGAATGATCGTCGCCTCGCAAGCCGCCTCGCGGACGCGTCGTTGCATGGCGTGGGGATGCTTGCGTGCGCAAGAGACGGCGGCCTCGCCGAAGCTGCCGCAACCGGTGCCGGTCTCCATGTTGGTCTCAAGAGACGATCGTCCTGACGTGGCACCGTGCGCACCTCGCATAATGTCGGTTCGGTGCTGTGCCGGCGTGCAAGAACCAATGTGCACCAGGACAATTCGCGATCCAGGCGAACCGCGGACGTCAGTTCGCTTTATTTTGCGCTCGCGCGATCGGCGTCCTGCCGCTCACCGTTCCACGCGGTCGTTCGCCGGATCACGATGACAAAAAAACCAAGCGAAGGGCCTGGCAGCTGTTTGCGGTCAGACATCGCAGTCGTTACGCCGATTTAGCTAGCTACGCTAAGCTAAGCTAGTGAGCGTACGCGGGCTGTGTTCGCCACTGAACGAAGCCAGGCCGTAAAGCGCTACAGCGGCTTTACCCGCTGTCTGCAGATCGGGCGCAGCAAGACGACAAGCAGACAGGTCCCGCTTTCCGGTATTGTGGATAGCGGACGGGAGCGACGAGGGCGGTGCCGATTTCGCCGCGGCGTCGGTCGACGATGTCGGAGGGACTTTTCTTGCTCGGTGTTCTTTACGCCGCACTTGGCGCGTTCACGTTTGCGCTCAACAACGTCGCGTTCCGGCGCGGGGTGGTGACAGGCAGCGTGCTGCAGGGCATGGCGATGACCGTGCCGATCGGGGGCTTCTCCTTCCTGGTCCTGACCGGCGTCTTCGGCCAGCTCGCCCAACTCGTGATGTTCCCTGCGGCAGCGCTTGCCTGGCTGGCGGGGCAGGGCATCGTGCATTTCGTGTTTGGCCGCTACTGCAACTACAAATCCAACCAGCTGATGGGCGTGAACCTGGCCGCCCCGGTGGTCCAGCTGCAGGTGCCCGTCGCCATGATGCTGGCGGTGGCGACGCTGCACGAGAAATTCACCGTGTTGCAGCTCATCGGCTCGGTATTGATGTTGGGCGGGTCCTTCGTCACCCAGAGCAAGGCTGGCAAGAGCAGCAAGAGAGCCTCGGCCGCGACATCGCGGCCGGTGCCGGCGCGCATGGCGGGTTTGTCGTCGCCGCGACGCCCGTCCGCGGCGCCCGAACCGGCTTTCCGGCCGCACGTCGTCACTGGCTACCTCTTCGCACTTGGTGCGGCACTATGCTACGGCGCCTCGCCCCTGATGGCCCGCCAGGCCTTCCTGGACGCACCCGGAGCCAGCACCACAGCAGCGGGTTGCCTCGCCTATGCGGCGGCGACGCTCTTCTTTGCCCTGATCCTGCTCAAGCCCGGCTCCTGGCGCGACATCAGGAGCACAAGCCCGGAGAACCTGCCGTGGTTTCTCGTCTCAGCGGTGCTGGTCGCCGTTTCCCAGGCCTTCGTCTACGCCTCGCTTGCCGTGGCGCCGCTGATGGTAGTGACCCCGATCCTCCAGCTCTCTCTGGTCTTCCGGCTGTTCCTATCGCAATGCATCAACCGCGAATTTGAGGTCATGAATGCCGCTGTTCTCCTCGGCGCCTTCACGGCGGTGCTGGGATCGATTCTTGTCTCGCTCGACACCGGCGAGCTGACGAAGCTGCTGGACCTGCCGCCGTCGTTTGACGATTTCCTGCGCTACCGGCTCGCGGGCGTGGGATGATCAGCGACCTTCCATAGCTCGCCTCGATCCCTGCGCGATTGAATACGGCCGAGCGCCTCCCAGCGACTCACGGAGCGCATGACAGCTTTCGGGGCACAGCGCCCGTTCGATAGGTTGTCCAGCCGCTCGAGACCGAGCGGCGTGATGCTTCGGCACGGGCGCTTCTACACAACCGCTGGCGGCCAGCCGGCGTCCTGGACAATCCAAGAGCGCTGTCGCGTTCGACGGCGCGTCCCATCGCAAGCGCAGACCATCGCGCCAGCACCGGAGGGCGCCACAGGCGCTGCGAGTGGCCGATCGCCGGCCTGCGCCACCTGACGCACGAGCGGGGGCTGTGCGGCCAGGACAGCAAACCGGCAGCGATCGCGGTACCCTCCTAGCCTCGGTCAGGGTAAATAATGCGCGAACATCGGCGGCGAGGGCTTCTCATGCTGACAGACGGTTACGGGCTTTCCCTGTCCACCACGTCCGCCGGCGCGCGCGACGCCTACGTCGAGGGCTGCGATCTGGCGCTGACGCTCTATCCCGGCGCGCTGCGGGCCTATGACCGCGCTATAGCCGCCGACCCCGGCTTTGCCCTTGCCTACGCCGGCAAAGCCCAAGTGCTGATGCGAGAAGGCAACGTCGCCGCGGCCCGCGCGGCCCTGGCGGCAGCCAACGACGCAGCCGCCGGTCCATCCGAGCGCGAGGCGAGTCACATCGCTTTCTTCCACCTTGTGTTCGCGGGTCGGACCGACACCGCGATCGCGGCCTTGTACACACATCTGGCGGAATGGCCGCGCGATGCCCTCGTCCTCGCCAGTGCCGCGAACCCCAATGGCCTGATCGGCAGCTCCGGTCGCATTGGACAGAAGCACCAGATCGCGGCACTGATGGACAGCCTCGCCCCGCATTACGGCGACGATTTTTGGTTCCTTTCCTATCATGCTATGGGCCTGTCCGAGGACGGGCAGCTCGCGGCGGCCCGGGCGAAGATCGAGCAGTCCCTGGCCGCCAACCCGAACAACGCGCATGGCGCGCATGGCTTCGCCCATGTCTGCTACGAGAGCGGCGAACTCGACGCTGCCCGCACTTTCCTCTCCACGTGGCTCGCCACCTATCCGCGCGAGGGCTTCTTCTATGGGCATCTGAGCTGGCATCTCGCGCTCTGCGAAATCCAGGCCGGCGACTGGACAAAGGCGTTGCGGTTGTATCGGGACGCCATCGCGCTCGACCGGCACAGCGGCGGTCCGCAACAGAAAGTGTCGGATGGGGCGGCTTTTTTGTGGCGGTCCGAACTCGCCGGCCAGCCGCGCGACGCTGCGGCGTGGCGCGCATTGTATGGTTACGCGAACAGCGCATTGCCGCGGCCGGGCAGCGGGCTCGCCGACCTGCACGTCATTTTGGCCCAGGCCGTGATGCGGGGCGGCGCCACGCTCGACTGCCGTGCCCGCCAGATCGAGGAGCTGGCGCGCGACGGGCGCTACCCGTCCGGCTCCTATCTTCCCGCCCTGGCGCGCGGCTTCGCGGCCTTCGAACACGGGGATTTTTCCGCGGCGATCGAGGCCTTCGCCCCGCTCGCAGGAGAAAACGAACGCATTGGCGGCAGCCGCGCGCAGCACGATCTGATGGAGTTCACGTTGTTGAGAGCCTATCTCAATGCCGATCGGCTGGAGGAAGCGCGGCGTTTGATCAGCGCGCGAAGGCCGGGCGCTTCCGGCATTCCGGTCGCGGGACTTGCCGGGGTGCACTGAAGGTGCATAGCCGAAGTTGGCTAATTACCGGATCCAGAGAGGATCAGTGTGGTATTTGATCGATCCGATCGGTTCGGCCGAGTTTCACCACACGACGTCGGCATCCGCCGCATCGGCCGGTTCCGCCTGCCCGGTTCGGCGGAGGCCGCCCCCATTTCAGCCATTGACCTACGGCAACCGGCAGCATCGCGGCGGACGAACAGCGGGTATCCCGTTCCGCGTGCAATGTCGGGCATTCGGCTCTTGGATATGCCGGACGGTCGAGACAAGCGATCAGACGCATTTGTTGTAAAGGCTCAGGAAAAGTACACTGTGTCCCGCCGCGGCGACA
>JAFMSA010000226.1 GCA_017353855.1 Alphaproteobacteria bacterium | reverse complement strand
GGTTCGGGCTCGACGGCAATAAGGATGCCACCGGGGGTGAGAAGATCGCGCAGGCACCTCAGACCCGCCGGATCGAGTCGCGCCCGCGCACTGGAATTTATCGTGAGGATGATGTCGAAAGGGGTCGTATTCAGGCTTTCAATGCCGTCTTGCGGGGACCAGTGGCGAGCAGAAACTCCGGTGAACGAATCCGCCAAATACGACAGTCGAGAGGTCTGGTCAGGCTCGAGGCTGGTTGCGAGATATACGATATCGACCGAGGATTGCGCCAATCGCTCGAGCACCCGGCGCGTCGCTCCTCCGCTCGTCGCGGCGATCTCGAGAATTCGCAGCCGCCTTTCCTTTGGCCATTCCGTGGCGATGTTGTGGAGTGCATCGCACAGCAAATCCACCGCGCTGGCGCTGGCCGGCGAAGCCTGCAGGAGATGCTCGACCATCGGCGGCAGAGAGATCCCCGGATCGCTTGGCCCTTCGGAGATAACTTCCGGCAGAGCCTCTATTGCGGACGCAATCAGTGCGAGTTCCGCGACCAGGTCAGGCGCCTCCGCGAGCAGCAAGCGCCAGACCTCCTCGGCGTCAGGCAGATCAGCACAGCCCGTAAGCTGCCATCCCGTTCCGGGATTTGCGGCGGCACCGAACCTCTCGAGCAGGCGCAGCACGGATTCGGCAAGTCCCGCCGATGCCGGTGCGATAAGCCCGGCTTGGGTGAGTTCTCCAATTGTGAACGGCCGGCCGGGCTCGACGATACCTCCGATGGACCGTAGTGCTACCGAAGCTACCAGGGCATCCAGCAGGAGCGCTTGTTCCTGCCGGGCCCGGTCGGGTTCGCGGGCGGCGGCAAGACGTGTCAGGATGGCGCCGTAATCATTCAATGCAGGGAGAATGTCAAACTCACCAAGCGGCGCGGGAACGAGATCGACGCGCAGCGGACGCTCTTCGCCCGCGCCGCGTCGGGTCAATTCGACGCGGCGGAACCAACAATCCGCCACTTCCGCGACGCGAGCGCCCGCATCATCCAGAAGGGCAATTTCTGCACAAACCGAGCGAATGCCGATACGCGTTAAGCGCAGCCGGGCAGATCTCGGCACGCGTCCGAATGGCGCCGACAGTCGCACTCGCCCGAACCGCCACGGCAGGAAGCTGATGCCCTCGATGTCGTCTTGGCGATCCGCGACCAGCCCGAGAAGGGCCTGCAACGCACCGTCAAGCAAAGTGGGGTGAAGCAGATAGGACCCGATATTCCCGTCGAGCGGTGCGTCATCGAAAAGCGCTACCGCTTCGGCGCGGCCGGCGACGTCAATCTGGCTGACGACCCGGAAGCAGCGCCCGTAGTCGAGGCCCCTCAGATGCGCAAGATGATAGAGTTCCTCACTAGCGATCCGTGCCCGGACTGGCGCGGGATCCGTCCAGCGTATCGTGGGACCGGTATCGTTGGCCGAGCAAATTCGTCCTACAGCGTGGACCGTCAAAGGCTCGCTCGACAGCCTCGCGCGGCTCGTGAGTTCCCAGTCCCCCTCCTCGGAGCTGATCAGTGAGCGCAGCTCGCGCATGCGCCCCTTATCGAAAGGTAACGGCCGCCGGATCTCGAGATCGAGCACCTCAAGCACCGGTGCGTCCGGCCACCGCCACCTTGCGGCGGCAAGAGCCATTTCCACGACCGCCGCAGCCGGGAGGACAGGCATTCCTTCCACTGCGTGGTCGGCGATCCAGGGCAATACCTGCTCGTCGAGGTGATTGACCCAACAGGGAATCGGGGCCGGCTGGCGAAAGCCGAGAAGCGGGTGGTCGAAAGGCGGGTTCACCGGATCGGCGGCCTCGACCGTCATATCGAACCAGAATTTGCGCCGATCCCAGGGATAGAGCGGCAGTCCTCGGGGATGCTCGGGCCCGTCGAAACACCGCGCCGCCGTAAGGTCGTAACCGGCTACGTGGCAAAGAGCGGCTATCGCGGGAAAGGGATCCTCATCCACCGGCTTGCGCGAAAGGCTCGCAAGCACTCGCCCCTCTACTTTCGCGGCACGCAGGCCGTCGGTGAGGTAGGACTGGAGGATCGCGGTCGGGCCGATCTCGAGGAGGATCCGGTAGCCTTCGCTGATCAGCAGCGCCACGGCGTCGGCGAAGCACACGGGGTTTCGGATATTCCGCCACCAGTACTCGGCATCGAGCGGCTCGCCCTCGACAGGCTTGCCTGTGACCGTCGACACTAGGCTCGCCCTCGGGCGTCGGGCCTGAAGACTGCTCAATCCGGCGAGCAGGTCCTCGCGTATCGGATCCATCTCCCGCGAATGAAAGGCGAAATCCAGATCCAGGGCACGGAACCAGAACCCGCGCCGTTTGGCTTCGCCTTCCAGGCGTTCGATCTCGGCGGCTGGTCCGGAAATTGTGACCGAATGAGTGGCGTTGAGCGCTGCGATCTCAGCCGTGCTGTCGAGTTCCGCGAGGAACTGCCGTGCCCCTTCTCCGGACAGCGCCAGCGCTGCCATGCGGCCTCGCCCCTGGGTTTTTTGCTGATAGCGGCTGCGCATCGCGACCACGCGTCCGGCTTCGCTCAGCGAGAGGGCGCCGGCAGCCCAAGCCGACGCGATTTCGCCGACACTGTGTCCGACATAGCCGGACGCCTCGACGCCGAGATTCCGCAGCGCCTGGACGATCCCGACCTGTACTGCAAAGAGCAGGGGCTGCGCGATGTCGGCTCGCGTCAGCGCCTGGCCGTCGACGGGCTCTTCGAGAAGCTTGGCGACCGGCCAGCCGAGCTGCGGGCAAAGCGCGGCATCGACTTCCTCGATTGCCGCACGGAATGCCGGGCTGGTGCGCAACGCATCAGCTCCCATACCGGCAAATTGCGCACCGTTGCCCGAGAATACGAAGGCGAGTTTGCCGTCTCTGACGCCTGTGCCGGTGATGATCGAGGCGGATGGGTTGTCGTCGAGAAAGCCGTCGAGAGCCCGCGCCAGGCCCGGCGCATCCCGACCCAGCGCCACCAGCCTGCGCGGATGATGGTCGCGCCGGCGCGCCGCCGCCCGCAGCATCGGCGGCACCTCCTCTGCTCCCCTCTCGGCGAGTGCGGCGCGCCAACACCGGACCAGACCGCGCAGAGACGTTTCGGTCTGCGCCGAGACGATCAACGGGGGCAGAGGTGCAGACGCGGGCGACGCGCTGTCCCGCGCCGGCGGCTTGGCGACAACGACATGCGCGTTGGTTCCGCCGAATCCGAACGAGTTGACGCCGACGCACTGCCCTGCGTTTTCCATGGCAAGCCGTTCAGGCTCGCGAATCAGCCGCAGGTTGAGGGCATCGAATGCGATGTTGGGGTTGGGTGTCTCGCAGTGCAGCGTCGGGGGAACGACGCCTTTTTCGAGGGCGAGCGCGGCCTTGAGCAGCCCTGCCATGCCGGATGCCGGCTCGAGGTGGCCGATATTCGTCTTCACCGACCCGATCGGAAGCGGCTGCGAGCGGCGTTGGCCGAGTGCACGCCCGACGGCGGCGGCCTCTATCGGATCGCCGGCCACGGTTCCGGTACCGTGCATCTCGAAGAACGCGACTTCATCGGGAGCTATGCCGGCGTCCGAATACACCGAATGCAACAGGGACGCTTGCGCCGTCTCGCTGGGTAGTGACAGACCGATTGTCCGCCCGTCGGAATTCACCCCGGTCGCCACAATAACGGCGCGTACCGGGTCGCCGTTGGCGAGCGCGTCTGCGAGCGGTTTGAGGACCATCACGCTGCCGCCCTCGGCGCGGACATAGCCGTCGGCCCTCTCGTCGAAGGCAAAGCAGCGCCCCCGTCGCGAGAGCATCGAGGCGCGCGAGAAACCGATAAAGGGATAGGGCGCGAGAAGCAGGTTGATGCCGCCGACGATCGCACTGGAGATCCGGCCGCCCCGAATTGCCTCGCACGCGTGATGCAGAGCGACGAGCGAGGACGAACACGCCGTGTCGACGGCGAGGCTTGGCCCGCGGAGATCAAAAATGTACGAAATGCGGTTGGCCAGGATGCTCAGCGTGCTTCCGGTCATGAAATAAGAATCGGCGCCGGCCGGGTCTCCGAGCCTGAGATCCGAATAATCTGTCGCCGAGGCGCCGATATAGACGCCTGTGGAACTGCCTGACATCTTGCCGGCGGGAATCCCGGCATCTTCGAGCGCATGCCAGGCGAGCTCCAGCAGAAGCCGCTGTTGCGGGTCCATCTGCGCCGCTTCGCGCGGCGAGATGCCGAAAAAGGAGGGCTCGAACAGGTCGACGCCGTCGATGAGCCCGGCCGACCAAGTGTAGCTCTTGCCCGGCTCATGTCGATTGGGGTGGTAGTAGAACCGGGTCGACCAGCGGCGATCGTCGACCTCGCAGACCGCATCGCGCGCCGACACGAGCAGTTGCCAGAACTTCTCTATGTTGTCGGCCCCCGGCAGTCGACAGGACGCTCCGACGATCGCAACGGACCGGTCAGTCATAGCGTACGGACAAACCTTGCAATTCGTGAAAGATCCTGAAGACGGTTGCCAGCCCTGTACTCGTCGCGCGTTCTAAATCGTCAAATGCTTTGTATCTCATCGAAGATTTTCTCTGCGCCGGAAACCTCACCCTTCGGCGGGGAGGAGGCGCCCTCTCTGTTGAGCTGAATTGCCAATAATCGCAAAGAAAGGGGGATGCCCTGCCGGCCATCCTCCTGCCTGACAAGCGCGCACGAGATGAGTGCCCGCAAGGGGCCCCGCGACGAGAAGCTTTCGCCTGCGCTCCCCTCGCCCATGTTACCGAGCAGCGTTTGAGCAAGACCCGCTTCGTAACTGTCCCGGGGCCGGTCTGCAGCCTTGCCTTCGAGAGGTCCGAACCGAGGAAGCATTCGGACGTTGGTCTTGAACTTCTCGGTCAACGTCGTCTCCAGTTTCCTTTCGACTTGGGCTGGCAACCCTCGGCCTTCCGGCGTACAGCGAAAGCTCCTCCCTTCAGGGAGGGAACGAGTTGCCGATCCCCGCGATGTCGCGCCGCGAAGAGCCGAACAGCCGCCGTGGTTGCGGCATATTCCCCTGTCCCCCAGCCATCGGAGTACTTTCCCCGAAACGTCCGGTTGCGGACCGTTGAGCAGATCCGCCACGATTGTACTCGTCCAAGATGGCGGCGATGTCAACTTCTCGCGTCGAGGGAGGTCAAGTCGGCTGCGATGTCGGGACGTCGCCGCACTCGGGATGACTTTGGCGCCGCTCGGTCACGCTCGTTAACCTCCGCCATCGGGAGGTGCCGCGGGCCCCGTCACGCCGATTCGTCGCCACGGGTTGCTGGCGACGTGAAGCTTCTCCCCGATATCGACAGCGGACCAGTAAAGCGGCACGGCACGGCCCTTCACCAGAGGCATTGCGGCTAAATCCAGGCCAAGCCACGGCAAGAAAGGATTGCGGCGGCCATAAGCCCAGATTTCCAGGCGAACAGATGCGCGAGTGCTGACACCGCGCGCGTGAAAACCCAGCGTATCAGCGACGACCAACGTGTTCTCCGGCACCTCGAATATTTTGGGCGCCGCAAAGCCGAGACGACGCACGGCCTGCGGCGAGATTCTCAATGAACCCCGTGCCGTCTGAAAATCAGAGCTGCGGGCCGCCGTCGTCGAGGCATTTCGCTCCCAGGCGAGACGCCGCCGGGTCAGCCGATGGGAGCCGGGCACATAGATAAAGGGTCCGTCCTGCGCGGCGACATCCGTCAAGAACAACCAGGCCTTGACGGATGAGTGAAACGCGTCGGCGTGCAACCGCGTCTGGGGGTCGGGCGGCGCTTCGCGCACCTGCGAGAAAATCGTCTGGATATACACCAGGGGCTCGAGCATGAACGACCCGACGTAACGGATCAGGCCCAGCCATTCGGGGCTTTCCACGAGGCTGCGCAGTGCCGGGAGCTGCCTCAGAGCCCGGCTGTCGAGCGCGATGCGTCGGGTCAGCCCATCGCCTTGGAACTGGTGCCGCGCCGGTCCCCGGAACGACAGCACTTGCCGCTTTACTGCCGCAAACTCTGCAGGCGGCAGAAAATTCGGCTTGAGGATAAAGCCGTCACGCTCGAAGGCGGCTCGATCGTCTTCGGAAATCAGCGCGCAGAGCCGTTTTCGGCGTCGTTCGACCATCGCATTGGCGAGCCGCACGCGTTTGACGTGCAGCCCGGCACGGTTGAGTGCCGGGCTGCCGATAACGGGATTGTCACGGAACGACTTCGCCCCGGTCGCCAGCGCCGCAACGTAAAGCGGCGATAACAACCAGGAGAGCCGCGGAGATTGCATCGTGATCAACCGCCCAACGCCGTGAGCGCGTCGAAGACCGCCCGGTCGATTTCCAGCCCGTCGCGCAATGCCTGTTCACGGCTGCGAAATGCCCGCTCACCCGGAATGCGGATTTCGTCGACCCCGGGCTGGCGCGGTGTAGCCTTGATGCGGTCAACGAGCTCGCTGACGTGGCGCTTGAAAGCATCGAGGCCGACGAGGAGATCGGGCTTGAACACGACGAACAGGTAACCGTCGTCGCTGTCCGGGTCGAGCGCCGATCCGGCGAGCACACCGAAGGCTTGCACGATGAAGGCTAACCCGAACCCCTTGTAGCCGCCGAAGGGAAGCAGTGCGCCGAGCTTAGCCAGTGTCGGATCGCGTGTTGGCCGCCCCTCGGCATCCACTGCAACACCTTCGGGAAGCAACTTTCCGAGCCGCTCGCGATAGGCGAGGTCGGTGCCCATGAACGCCGAGGTTCCCATATCCAAGACGACCGGTCCCCGCGACGACGGCATCCCGAAAGCGATCGGGTTAGTGCCGAGCGCCGGCCGCGCGCCACCAAACGGAGCGACGCTGCGCGCCGAGGCGGCGGTGTGAAGGCCGACGAGTTCGGCCTTGGCGATCATCTCG
>JAFMSA010000814.1 GCA_017353855.1 Alphaproteobacteria bacterium | reverse complement strand
GAGGCAGAGCAGCGCCGAGACCTGGCGAAAATCGGAGGATCCCAGCGACGACAAAATCGGCCGCCAGCAGCAACCACAAAAACCACATCGGCCCGCAGGGCCAGAACGGCAAGGCCAGCCACTGTTGCCAATAGGTAGCCACACCAGGGTCGGTCGCTGTCTGCAGGTATGTCGGGTAAAGGGCCAGTGGCATCAGAAATGTGATGACGACGCCGAACGGTATTCCGAGGCGTAGGGTACGATCGCGGAGAAATCCCGAGGTTCCCTTACGCTGCAAACTCGGGAGAACGAACAAACCCGAGAGGAAGAAAAAGAGCGACATCAAAAACACGTCTTGCCAAGCACAGAACAAGTCGAACGGTAGCCATCGGTGGCGGTCGATAATCGGAAAAGCGCGCCACAGATAGGGATAGGCGTTGAACGCAAACGGCTCGGACGGCAGGAATTGCAGATACGCGAGAACCGAGTGAAACGACACCACCAGCACGATCACAAAGGCACGGAGATTGTCGAGCGCCAGGCTCGAACGGGGAATGTCCATGCCTGCCGTGACCGCGCGGTTATCGGTCCCGCCCATCCCCTGATGCTCGATCGGTTTCGCGGGCCCCCGCCAGCGCGGTCTCCTTCTCGGATCCGCGGGATCCAGTGGGGTTGCCCGGCTGCGGCGCGGCGGTCGGTGCCGGCTCATGATCCCACACGGCGTCGGCCGGGACGGGCACGCGCGCAACCCTTCCTGCCCTGTCCCGCGGCCGGCCCATTAACGCGGGCTGAAAGAAAACGGCCGCCGCCATCGTGCTGACGAGCGCCAATGCCATCAACTTTCCCATGCTGGAAGTGCCGGGATCGCTCGACAACCAAAGGCTTCCGAATGCGCTTGCGGTCGTCATCGCGCTAAAGATCACGGCCCGCGTCAGGGTGGACTGCACCAACGCCGTCTTCCCGCTCCGCCATGCCATGATGTAATAGATCTTGAATGCTACGCCGACGCCCAGCAGGAGCGGCAGTGCAAGAATATTCGCGAAGTTCAGTGGCAGATCGAGAACGACACAGAGCTCTAGAGTCACGACACCGGCGACGAGCAGAGGTATCACAGTCAACAAGACGTCCCTGACCCGGCGCAGAGTGACCCACAACAGTACTGCGATCGCACTCAACGCGAAGATTCCAGCCTTGATGAAGGCCCGCACGACGGTGTCGCCCGCCTCGTACATCAGTACTGCCGGACCGGTCGCATCGGGATACCGAGTCAAAACAGCGGTCACAAAAGCGCGCAGCGCATTCGTATCATCGGGATCTCCTTTGGGGAGGACCTGGACTCGCGCCCGCCCGTCCGGGGTAACCCACGCCCGCTTGAGTCCCGGCGGAAGAGCGTCCGCCGTGATCGGCTGGGCCCGCAGCTGCTCCCGCAGCAGATCGAGCGAGAACCGCAGAGGTCCCGCCACTGCCGCGTCTACCCTCTGACGGACCGACGGATCCGCTTGCGCCAACTGCAACAAAAGCCCGGAGAGCCGCCTCGCGGCATCCCCTCCGGCTCCTTTGGCCTCGCCCGCGATCATCGACAGCTCGTTGGCCGTCGATGCCAGCGCCCGCACGACTTCGTCATCGCTCGGGGGTGCTGCGGTTTGCGAAGGGTTGAGGGACGGCTCGATCGCATCCGCGGCGGCTTTGATGAGCTTGAGCTTTTCGCCCTGATCGTCCGGCACGAAACTGGCCAGCGTCAGCGTGCGCCAGACTTGCGGGAGCCGTGAGAGGCGGTGCCCGATTGCCCCTGCATCAGACGCGTTAGCCGCGATGATGTCGATCGCATTGGCGCCGGTCTGTGCGTCCCGTCGTATGTCGAGGAAGCTCGCAACCGAAGGGGCATGCGGATTTCGGACGTGAAGAGGGTTGAAATCGAAAGGCAGGAATGCCAACAGCGGTGAAGCCAGTGCAACCACAGCGAGCGTCGTCGCAATCACCGGACCACGATATCGCTGTAGAAACCAATCTACCGGCGCCAGCGCGGAGAACCCCATCGGGTAGCGCTCGGCCGGTGGTTTCAGCACCGTCAACAGTGCTGGCAACAGCGTAATGCTGGTCAGAAAAGCAATGATCATTCCCGAGCCGGCGATCTGGCCAAGTTCGGAAAGGCCGCGGTAAGAGGTCGGCAGAAATGAGGAAAATCCCAGTGCCGTTGCCGCCGCGGCAAGGGCCAAAGGGGCTCCCGATTTGCGCGCCGCGCTGCGC
>JAFMSA010000813.1 GCA_017353855.1 Alphaproteobacteria bacterium | reverse complement strand
AAGAGTGCCGCCCGATCCTTGACCGAGCCCCCGGGATTGAGAAATTCGGCTTTTCCGAGGATTGTGCATCGCGTCTCCTCCGAGGCGCGCCGCAATTTGATCAGCGGCGTGTTTCCGACAGTGCCGATAAAACCGTCGCGTATCTGCATACCTCTTTCTCCTACGCCGGGATCGCGACCAAGACTATCGGCCGCGCGAGAGCGGACGCAACAGTCCTGCCGCTTGTGCCGCCGCATCAGCTTGGTGCCGGTTGCAGACGGCGATGCCGCTCGGCAGTAAAGCTGAGCTCTTAATTCGGGTTGCCAAGGGATGGTCCAGATGAAATCGCCGCTTCATCCCGGCGGTGCGCCAGCCGTGAGCGTCCGCCCGGCAAAGTCGCAGGTCGGCATTCTGCCCTATCAGGCAATAAGGCACATGGTACGGGAGCAAGAGATAAGCGCCGCTCATGGCATCGCGGACGACCAGGTCCAGCCCGCCAGCCTCGACCTCAGGCTCGGCAGCCGCGCCTACCGGGTGCGCGCAAGCGCTTTGCCGGGGCGAAACTCGACAGTTATGGCGCGAATCAGGCTGCTTGACAGCTACGAGGTCGATATTTCTTCGGGCGCGGTCCTCGAGCGGGAATGCGTCTACATTGTTCCGCTGATGGAATCGGTGCGCCTGCCGAAGAACATTGCCGGGTTTGCCAATCCCAAGAGCACGACGGGGCGGCTGGATATACTCACCCGCTTATTAACCGACAACAGCGCCGCTTTTGACCAGATCGAACGCGGGTATGAGGGGCCGCTCTATATCGAAATCGTGCCGCGAACCTTCAGCGTCGTCGTCAGAGAGGGGGCGCGGTTAAACCAGATCCGGTTCCGGCGGGGGATTCGCTCTCTCCCCCCGTCCGAGTTCGAGTTGCTGCGGCAGCAGAGCATCATCAGCTCCGATCGCCGTAACGTTAAAGAAAACATGTTCGGCGTGACGATCGACCTGTTGCCCGATCACCGCGGTGGCACGGTTGGATACCGCGCCAGAAGACACACCGGTCGCATCGACTTGGACAGAGTCGGATATTACGATCCCCTCGATTTTTGGGAGCCGATATTCGTCAACCGCCAACGCACGCTGATCCTCGATCCCAACGATTTTTACATCCTGGTAACGAAGGAGGCAGTGCGGGTGCCGCCGGAGTTTGCCGCCGAGATGGTGGCCTATGACGCGACGGTGGGTGAATTTCGCGTGCACTATGCCGGGTTCTTTGATCCGGGTTTCGGCTGGGATATCCCGGCTGGCGCAAGAGCGGTCCTCGAGGTCCGCTCACACGAGGTCCCCTTTATGCTCGAACACGGGCAAACGGTGGGCTGGCTGCGTTATGAACCTATGGCCGCTGCACCCGATCGCCTATACGGCGCCGCTATCGGGTCGAGTTACCAAAGCCAGACTTTGAGACTGGCAAAGCAATTCCGACAGACCTAGCCTGGCGCTTCGTACCGGCGGCCCCGGCTGCGGTCCGCGGGGCCGCACCTGCTCCGGGCAAACGCGGGCGTGGGGCTGCCGGATCTCCCCGATGACGCCGCGGTCCTCGCACCTGGGAGAGGAGGAGCCGGTCTCACCGGTCCCGCGCAACCTGCGCGGCATGAGGACGGGCTGCAGGGCTCGCCGCGCAAGGCTTGTCCTGCCTGGCCGATTCTCCATGCGGCGCGGCGGTTCGTACGGCCAACGGCGTTCTCTCCGGGCAATCTCGCGAGTCCCATTGCGGCGTCAATGACTCAAACTCAATGACGATGCTGACTTCGCCCTTGATTCGGGCGGGTACGAGCTGGACGCAAGAGGCCTCGCGCGGTCGGGACCGTGGCGCCTGGTCCATCAACATTAACGGGGTGGCCACAGCCGGCGGACATCGTCGCGGTGTCGCAGCAGCCAGTAGAGGCCCACAAGCGTATGGCCGCTCTCAATGGCGCCGGCATCGAGCATCGCCTCGATCTCGGTGAGCGTTTTGACCACCACGCGAATGTCCTCGTGCTCTTCCGGGAGCCCGTGGACGCCTTGCGCTGATCTCGCATCAACGCGTCCGCAGAACAGCGCGACGGTTTCATCCGAAGCGCCGGTGGAAGGCAGATAGCGCTGGATCGCGATCGGTTCGCCGATCAACCGAAGGCCGGTTTCCTCGTGTGTTTCGCGGATCGCCACGGTTTGCGGTGTCTCGCCGGTTTCGATCAGTCCGGCTGCCGCTTCGAGCTGCCA
>JAFMSA010000225.1 GCA_017353855.1 Alphaproteobacteria bacterium | reverse complement strand
CGGTCCACGCTGGCGCAGGCCGGACACACTGGCCCCTGCGGCCATCGCGCATGTTCGAGAAAGGCGAGGCATTCACTCTCGTTGGAAAATCGCCGTTGCAGTTCGGCAAGCGTCAACGGGCCGCGTCCCGGTTTCATGATCCATAGATAGGAAAATCTTGTGCTAAAAAGCAATAGGTCCCGAATTGTTTATCATTTCGGCATGCTTCGGGGGTTCAACCCGCGGCAGGTAAAAGTCCTCCTAGATTCGACGCAAGCGCGCGCTGCCCAGCGGCCGGCGCGCGCTCCAAATCGGACACTGTAAATGCCCACCGGAACGAGGAGCCCCTCCGGGTTTAAATTTAGTGCGAATTTAGGCAATTGAAGAAATTCCTTAGAATTCGAAGTGCGCATGGGTCCCCGGCCCCGACGCGCTTCCCTCTCGTTGTCCGCCCGCCTGCCGCCGGTCACTCGAACAACTCTGCGCCGCCCAGCACGATGCGCGCATCGCCGATACGCCGTGTCGCTCCCATCTTATCAAGATATTCGAGAATCCGGATCGTCAGATTGCGGCCGATACCGGAGCGGTCCTTGAAAGCCGCGGCGGTAAAGGTGGCCTCCGGCGAGCTTTCAGCGAGCTCGCGGGCGATCTCGGCGAGACGCGCCAAAGTCTCGGGCAAAAAGCATCGATTGTCGGCCACCCGAGCAACCCGGCCCAGATGCTCGGCGCGTGCCAGAAACCGGTCGACTGCGTCGGGCTCCAGTCGCAGCGCCGCAGCAAGTTCGCGAACACGCGGCGGGCGCAGATCGTCCGCAGCAAGCAGCGGGTACACCTGTTCCCAAAGCCGCTCATCGGCCTTTGCCAAACGCGGCTGATGCTGCGGCAACCGCCATACCGGACCCTGGCGAACCACCCGGCCGGCTGTGGCCAGCTCGGAGAGCGCCGCATCGAGCGCGGCTTCCGGCGCGTGCCCCCTCAGTCGCGCGATCAATGCCGGCCGGCTCGGCCCCAGAGCATCGGGCTGCGTCCGATGCCAGGCCCCAAGCGCGTCGACGATCTCGTCGCACAGCGCGGACAGCCGCGCCGGGGTAACCGCGACGCCGGCGCGGACCGGCCCGACGCGCAGGAATTCTGCCGCTTGGGTCAGACGGTCGAGCTCGGCGGGCGCCAGATTTCGTGTGAGCGCGAATTGCGGCAGGTCTACCGTTCCGCTGATCGCGAGCAGCCGTGAGAGCGCCGGCCCCGGATCTGCCGTGGCGAGCGCCTCCAGCGTGGCGAGCCGCGCAGGTTGCCGGCGTGCCCGCCGCGGTGCAAACGGGTCGAGAACGCGTCCACCCGCCAGCGTGTGCCGGGCCGCATGGTCGCGCAGCACGGCGCGATCTCCATAGAGCGCGCCGATCGGCTGTTCGAGGTCGATCTGGACGAAACCGGCCTCACCCCGGGGGATCGCCCGCGATCCAAGCACAGCCGCGCGCCCAACAGTATCGCTCGTGCCGAGATGCAGATGAACCGGCAGCCCGTCGCGCAGCGGCGCCTCGGCGAAGCGCGAGGCGCGCACAAGAAGGTCGATCCGCGTCGCCGGCGCATGCCGTTCTGCAGCGAGCGCCCAGTCGCCACGTCGTGGCTCCGCACCTTCCGGAAAGGAGCCCGCGAGGTTGATCGCGCAGCGCTCGCCGGCGGCGGCGCTCTCGACAGGACGGTTGCGGGCGTGCAATTCGCGCACCCGCGCACTTGTGCCGCGGGGGCTAACGACAAGCCGTTCGCCGACCCTGACGCGACCGGCAGCCACCGTGCCGGTGACGACCAGGCCGATTCCCCTCAGCATGAAGGTGCGGTCGATCGGCATCCGGAACAGCCCCGACACCTCAACGGCGGCCCGATTGCTTTCGGCGAGCCGGGCGCTCTCGCGCAGATGTTCGCAGAGCGCGCCGATGCCCTCGCCGGTGCGGCTGGAAACCGTGAAAATCGGGCTCTCGGCATAGCCGGCCGCCCTCAGCAGCGCGTCAAGTTCCGCGACGACCGCGTCGGTGCGGCCCGGGTCGACCCGATCGATCTTGGTGACTACCCCCGTAATCTCTCCGACATCAATCAGTTCCAGAATGTCGAGGTGCTCCAGCGTCTGCGGACGCGGCCCGTCATCGGCGGCGACGACGAGCAAGACCCGGTCGATCGACAACACGCCGGCAAGCATGTTGGACACAAACCGCTCATGGCCGGGAACATCGACAAACCCGAGTTCGGTGCCGTCCGGCAATGTCGCATACGCAAAGCCGAGGTCGATCGTCAGGCCGCGGCGTTTTTCTTCGGGCAGACGGTCGGCGTCGACCCCGGTCAGAGCTTGCACGAGGGCGGTCTTGCCATGGTCGATATGGCCCGCCGTCGCGAGGATCATGGTTCCGATCCAGGAAGGTCCGGCTCGGACTCGCAGTCGTCATTCGCGCGAAGAGTCCCTCTGCGCCCTTTAGGGGAGAGAGGCAGATGCCCGTCGCGTGTGAGCCTTCGGCCTGCGGCCCTGACCGGCGGGGACCGGAGGGTAGACTGCGCATCTCGGCGGACCGGCTCATCGGCCCCCTTCCCCCCCGACGACTCTCCGGGGGCATCGCGCTGCGAGTCAGCCCGGGAGCTACCCTGAGCAAACGACTGGAGCTGATCGAGAAAACCGGCTTCGTCTTCGAGACAACGCAAATCGAGAAGGACACGGCCGGTTTCAATCCGGCCGATGACCGGGATCGGCAACGCGCGCAGAGCCCGGGCGAGTGCCTCGACGGCAGTGCCGGAGCGGTTCCCTAGCGGCCGCAAGGCCAGCGCTGTGCTCGAGAGCAGCGATACCGGGAGCGCACCGCTGCCAATTTGGCTTTGCGTGTCGACCAGCAGGACCTCCGCGATCTCCAGCAACGCGCGCTCGACCCGAGGAACCAGCCGATCGCCGAGTGCCCGGATCTCGCTCGGCGGACGGGCGAGCAGGCGCAGCGCCGGCAAGCGCTGCGTCAGCCTCTCGGGATCGGCATAGAGCCGTAGCACGGCCTCGAGCGCTGCGAGCCGGACCTTATCGAGCCGCAGCGCCCGCTTCAGGGGGTTGCGCGCCAGTCGCTTGACGAGCCCGGCACGCCCCACGACAAGGCCGGCCTGCGGGCCGCCCAGCAACTTGTCGCCGCTGAAGGTGACGAGGTCGGCGCCATGGGCCAGCGCCTGGCCAACGGTCGGCTCGTGCGGCAGCCCCCAGCGCTCGAAATCGACGAGCGACCCGCTACCCAGATCCTCGACAAACGGGATTGCACGATCGCGGGCGAGCTCTGCGAGCCGCGCCCCGGGCACTGCGGCAGTAAAACCCTGGATCGCATAATTGCTGGTATGCACTTTCAGGATCAGGCCGGTTTGCGGCCCGATCGCCGCCGCATAGTCGGCGAGATGCGTTCGGTTCGTCGTCCCGACTTCGCACAATCTGGTTCCGGCTCGCGCCATAATCTCGGGCAGGCGGAACGACCCGCCGATCTCGATCAACTCCCCGCGCGATACGATTGTCTCGCGCCCTTCGGCCAGCGTGTTGATCGCCAGCACCAATGCCCCGGCATTATTGTTGACGGTTAGCGACGCCTCGGCTCCCGTCAGCCGGGTCAGCCAACCTGCCACATGGTCGTCGCGCTCTCCGCGCTTGCCCGTCTCGATGTCATACTCGAGGGTTGTCGGATCGCGCATCGCCTCGAGCGCTGCCGTTATCGCCTCCTCCGGCAGCGGCGCCCGGCCGAGGTTCGTGTGCAGCACGGTGCCGGTGAGATTAAACACCCGGCGTTGCGATGCCTGCATCTTTCGCGCAATCAATTGAGCGCTCTCTTCGATGATCGCCTCTGCGGTGGCGGCCGCACCGCGGCCTCGCCGCCGGGCAAGCGCCGTTCTGATAGCATCGACCACCAGAGGCCGGCCGTGCCGCGCGATCAGTTTGGCCGCTTCTTCCGAGCGCAACACGCGATCGACAGCCGGCAGCGCAGATCTGCCGTGGCGTTCGGCCGCCGTCATTTGGCCGCGGCGAGCGGCTCGCGAAGGAGCTCCGCGGCGCCCTTTGCAAATTGGACGCGCGGGCCGCCTGCGCTTAGCCCGGTTGCCCGGCCAATCAAGGCGGCCCGATAGCCGAGCGCTCGCAATTCCGCCAGGCACTGCTCCGCGCGTCCGGAAGGGACGCCGGCAAGCAGGCCGCCCGCGGTCTGCGGATCGATCAGCAGAGATGCTATTTCATGCGCCTGCCCCTCCGGGTCGAGCCTCGACAGCGCGGCCAGATTGTCGGCGTGCAGCGAGCTTGTGACACCGCCTGCGAAGAGCGCCACCGCCCCCTCCAGCGCCGGTATCGTGTCCGGGTCGAGAACGGCATCCACCCCCGATGCGTGGAGCATTTCGAGAAGGTGGCCGAGAAGTCCGAACCCCGTCACGTCCGTGCACGCAGTGGCGTGATGGGTCAGCAGGCAAGCCGAAGCTGCTGCCGCCGATTGTAGCATCGCTGCGATCGCATCCTCGACGATCCGTGAGGAGACCAACCCGCGCGCCGCCGCGGCGAGCACCACGCCGGTGCCGAGGGGCTTGGTCAGTATCAGCCGGTCGCCGGAGCGCAACCCACCCTTGCGGAGCAGCTTGCCGGGCCGCGGGCGCCCGGTCACGGCAAAGCCGAGAGCCAGCTCGGCCCCTTCGGCACTGTGACCGCCGACAAGGACCGCCCCCGCCGGCTCGAGCACATCGAGTGCGCCGCGCAGCATGTGAAAGAGATCATGCTCGACGATCGGTGGACGCGCCGGGGGCAGCGTGGCGATTGCCAATACCGTCTCGGGCCTTCCTCCCATCGCATAGACGTCGCCCAGCGCATGGATCGCGGCGATCTGTCCGAACAAATACGGGTCGTCGACCATCGCGCGGAAAAAATCGACGGTCTGCAGCAACGGAGGCGCACCCGGCAGAGAAACGAGTGCCGCATCGTCGGGGCTGTCGAGCCCGATCATGACGGCGCTGCTGGCTGCCGGCTGCAGGGACTGCATGACCTGCGCAAGCACCCCGGCCGGGACCTTTGCGGCGCAGCCGCCGCACCGCATCGGAGGTTCTCCCGGTTCGTCGGCCATTTCCGGCAGTTGCTGGTAACGACGCATCCAGCGGCGGTCGATCCACTCCTTCAATTGCCATAGCCGTTCGCCATAGGCCACGACCGGTCCGCGTGAGGCGACGGCGCGCCCGTCTCCGGTACCGATCAGCGCCAGCGCGCGCCTTTGCGGCAGTGCGCGCCGTGGCTGGCGTCCCGCGAGCGCGCGGCGCAGGTTCGCAGCCAGCGGCGGACCCTGCCGCACGGCGTAGACCCCGGCCTTCTGGCGCGGGTGAGCGATCATCGTCGCCACGTCTCCCGCTGCAAAAACGCGCGAATTGCCCAGCGAACGCAGTCCGTTGTCGACCGCAATGAAACCCTCGGCCGTTAACGGCAGATCCGTCGCGGCCAGCCACCGAGCAGCCGCCGCCTCGGTCACCCACAGCGCCTCGTCGAATTCGACCCGCCGGCCGCCCGCGCAAATCAGCAAACCGGGCTCGACGCGTTCGACCGTGGTACCCCTCAGTGCTTCGATACCCCGCTCGGCGAGGATCCGCTCGAACAGACGGCGCACGCGGCTGCTATGCGATGACAGCAACGCGTCCCGGGTAACGAGCGTCACCTCGCACCCGTCAGTGCGCAGTCCGGCGAGCCGACACTGTGCCGAAAGCGCGAGCTCGACCCCGCCGGCACCGCCGCCGATCACGGCGATGCGCAGCCGCGGCATTTCTTGCGCCCGGGCAAGCAGCGCTTCCCAGCGCGCGGCGAATCGGTCGATCGGCTTCACCGCGATCGTGTGCTCGGCGGCACCCGGAACGTCTTCCGAGCGCGGCGCCGAGCCGATGTCGATCGACAGGACATCGTAACGGATCGGCGGGTGCCCGCGGGTGAGCAGCAAGCGCTCGGACGGATCGAGGCCGATCGCCTCATCGCGGATCAAACGCGCCCCGGCAAAACGCGCAAGCCGCCCGAGATCGATATGGCATCCTTCAAACGAATAATGCCCCGCGACAAACCCCGGCAACATGCCGGAGTAGGGTGTCGCGACATCCCGCGAGACGAGCGTGACCCGCACACCGGGCATCGGCCGCATGCCAAAGCTTTTCACGACATGGACGTGCGCATGGCCGCCACCCACGAGCACGAGATCCTGAGAAAGAGCTTCAATCCGCTGCATCCGGGCCACTATGCCCCGTCGGCAGCCGCGACGCGATGGTCTCGTGCTCGCGCCAGGGCAACCGTCTACATCGACAACCAGAATGCGCTGTACAAGCCCTTTGCTTTCGGCCATGGCGATAAGCGGCGCATCGCCGTAGGCCTGTGCATCAATAGAAAAGTTCGCGCACGGGCCGAAGCGGTGGCGCGCCGACGCTGCTTCCGGCTATCGTCGATGGGTCGGCCGCATTTCGGAGTTGAGGATGCAGATCGGGTTCAATCTGGCGGTGAGCGGACCATTGGCGTCCCCGGAAATACTGATCCGGATGGCCCAACAGGGCGAGGTGCTTGGCTACGATTATCTCACACTGACCGATCATGTCGTGTTGCCGGATATGCGGGTGCCTGGCTATCCCTACTCCGAGAGCGGCGAGTTCTTCGGCGAGGGCCCGGAACGCCGACACGAGCAGCTTACGGCGGCAGCCTTCATCGCGGCAAAGACGAACCGGATCCGTCTCGTCTTGGCGGTCATGGTCGTTCCCCATCGGCCGGCCGTACTTGCTGCCAAAATGCTCTCGACCATCGACGTCCTGTCCGGAGGACGGCTCGTTGTCGGCGTCGGCGCCGGCTGGCTGCAGGCCGAATTCGACGCCGTTGTGGGCACGCCATTCGCCGAGCGGG
>JAFMSA010000812.1 GCA_017353855.1 Alphaproteobacteria bacterium | reverse complement strand
GCGTAGGTTGCGTTTGCGCAGAAAACTGGATGTCGCTGCCGTTTGTGCGAACGCCGCGCAGCGAAACTTTGAAATCGGGACCACGGATCTCGACAAGCGTGACCGCGCAGTCATTGTCACGGTGCAAGTCATAGCCGCCTTTGCGAACAGCATCCACGGCCGTCGCCGCGGCTTTGAGAACCGCGGCAGGGAGCCGGCGGGTACCGGCGAGACAGGCCCACACGCATGAGCCGCGGCCCCGCCGGCGCCCAGCGCACCGCCCGTCGATCGGCGCATCGGGCTTTGCTTCCGGGTTCCTGGGCTGGGCTTACGGGAAGCGCGGCTCAGCGCACCTGGCCGAAATTGAGCCGCGGGCCGAGATATTGCACGAGGTCGAAGACGTCGCCCTTGTCGGCACCCTGCGGATCCCACCAGCCGCGCCCGCAGTGATTGACGGTCAGAATCTCGCCGGGTCCGCAGCGGTATTTGAGCGCGCGGGCCGTGCTCTCGCGGCAGCCGAGGCGCCAGGGCGGCGACCACGCTTCAGGAGCGCAGCGCCGCTCATCGTTACGCGGAACGCTGCTAGGCAGCCTTCGCTAGGCTCAGCCGATCAAGGCGGAGCCGATGGCGCGCGTCGGTGAGACGATAGACGCCGCCGAGCACGGCGGTTACTGCACCCAATCCCGTGCCGCCCGCAATCAGGAACATCACTAAAATCTGGTATTTAACGGCCTCGGCCGGTGGCACTCCCCCGAGGATCTGACCTGTCATCATGCCGGGTAACGAGACGACGCCAGTTGCGGCCATGGAGTTGATAACGGGCATCAGCGCGCTCCGTAGCGCCTCGCGCGTTACCGGGGTTGTAGCCGCCTCTCGGGTTGCACCGAGCATGAGTTGGGCCTCGACGCCCGGACGGCGCGTGAGGAGGCTCGTCGTCAGCGTGTTGAGGCCCAGTCCGACTCCCGTCATACAGTTGCCCAAGATCATGCCGAGGACCGGTATCGCGTAGCGGGGGTCGTACAACGGGTTCGGCCGCAGCGCGGTCACTAACGCGAAGGCCGTCACCACAACCGACGCCATCATCATGCAGCCGGTGCCTAACCCGTAACACCACCAGCCCGAAAGCCGCCGCTCCTGCCGCTGCGCTGCCTCGTGCCCGGCAAACAGCACCATCACGAGCGCAGCGAGGCCAGTCCACAGCAGCGAAACGAGCGAAAAGAGCGTCGTCAACACCAGGCCGACGAGTGCCAGCTGGACCACCATGCGGATGGCGGCGAAGAAGAGACTGCGGTGAACTCTCAGTCCAAATAGGACCGAGAGGGCCGCGTCGATTAGAACAAAAACGCTGCTCGCCGCCAGTTGCCAATAGCTCAGCGCGATATAGCCCGGCACTTGCTAACCTCCTCCTGCACAAGCCCGCCGCTGACGAGAAGGCCGCGCGCCGCGATACGCCCGGACTGTACCTTGTCGTGAGTGACCCACAACACACCGAGCCCCTTTTTGAGTCGCTCGGCGATTAGCGACTCCACCGCGGCGACGGAAACCGGATCGAGCGCCGCGGTCGGTTCATCGAGCAGCAGCACCTCTGGCCTCATCATCAGCGCGCGAACAAGCGCGAGCCGCAGCCGCTCGCCGGTTGATAGTCGCGCAATCGGCCAGTCGTCCGCCCCGTCTGGAAACCCAAATTCCCGGGCGACAGCAAACGCCATGGTCCAATCGGTGAAATGCTCGCCGACCGTATCGGCCCACCAACCCGGCTCCGCCGGCAGATAACCGACCCGCCGCCGCCATTCGGGTCCCGACATCGCCGTCCGGTCGCGACCGTTCAGGCAAACAACCCCCTCGCTGGGATCAAGATCGGCAATGGCGCGCAGCAGCAGCGTCTTGCCCCCGCCGGAGGGGCCATGGACGACGACGCACTCCCCGGCCAACAGCGAAAACGAAGCGGGCTTGAGAAGCGGTGTCTGCAGATCGCAAACCGATAAGAGCGGCGGCCCGGTCCGAAAATCAGAGCCATCTGCTCGAAGCGCCTCGGCTTGCGTGGTCACCCTGCGGCAGTTTCCTCTACCCGGCAGCGGTTCAAGGCGAGCCGAGCGATGGCGGCCGGCGCTTCCTCAGGGACAGCAAAGCAGGAGCTGACATTGATTTCACAGAGGACGTAGGTGTCCTCACCCGATGACTTGCGCGGACCGTACAGGAAGTCCGCGTCCCAGATGATCGGCAGCCGCGCTCGGTCAATGCCCAGCAC
>JAFMSA010000021.1 GCA_017353855.1 Alphaproteobacteria bacterium | reverse complement strand
GAACACCCCCCAAACCGGACCGGAAATCTGTCGCCGTTCGCCTCGGCCGGCATTGTAATACACCTGAGCATTGTGGCCCTCGACCCGAATTGGCGCAGTTGCCGTCCCGGGCCTGGTCTCCCCGCGGATGTAAGATTTTCGTGTGTATCTCGATACAGGCTCGGCGAAGGGCCGTGAACACGCCCCGCGAGGCATGATACGATCGAGGCCTAACCGAAGCCGAGCAGCAGATGAGCGAGCAGCACGAGCACAACGCAGCAGTCAATTGGAAGACCCACGGCGTGAAGGTGATCCCGGGCGACCAGCTCGACCCGAATACTGCGCAGACCCCCGGAATGGACCGCGCTGCGGCGATCAACTTGGCGCGCGTCGGAGCGCAGAAGATCTGGGCGGGCACTGTCAAGATCCACGCTAACGCCAAGACCGGAGCGCACCACCACGGGCACCTCGAAAGCGTGATCTATGTGCTCAGGGGGCGGGCCCGCATGCGCTGGGGCGAGCGCCTCGAATATGTCGCCGAGGCTGGCCCCGGCGATTTCATCTTCGTGCCCCCGTATGTCCCGCATCAGGAAATCAATGCATCCACCCACGAGACGCTCGAATGCGTGCTGGTACGCAGCGACAACGAGGCGGTCGTCGTCAATCTCGACCTCGAACCCGCCGAGCGCCCGGAGGAGGTGCGCTGGATAGATCCGATCCACCGGGAGGGATGAGCGGAATGGACAGGCCGATTGACGGAGCAAGTGCCTGGGTGAGCAGCGATATCCGCGTTGAAGACTATCGCGTTGAGCTCTGCGCTGCGGGCCTCGACGAGATCCGCCGCGCGGTCGATGAGATCAGAGCTTTTCCGCTGCCGACGATCCTGCGCAGGCCGGATGATTTCACAATGCCGGCATGCCGCCGCGCAATGGCGCGCGTGCGCGACGCCCTTGATCACGGCCGCCGTTTCGCGATCGTCGACCGCCTGCCGGTCGGCGAGATGGAGAAAACGGAAGCGACTGCAGTCTGCTGGCTGCTGTCGAGCATGGTGTCGCGCCCTGTCGCGCAAAAGCTCGATGGCACGATGATTTATGATGTCCTCGACACCGGGCAGCAGGCGCTCCCCGGCTCAGGTATTCGTCCCGACAAGACCAATATCGAAATCCGTTTCCATAACGATAATGCGTATAACGTCACTCCGCCGGATTATGTTGGCCTGTTGTGTTTGCGCCAGGCGCAAAGCGGGGGTCACAGCCGCGTGATCAGCTTTCATACCGTGCACAACGCGCTCATGGCGCGACATCGCGAGCAACTGCAGCGGCTTTATCAACCCTTCTGGTTTGACCGGCAGCGAGAATACCACGCCGGCGAAAATCCGGTCTTTTCGGCGCCGGTCTTCCGAGAGAACGCCCGGGACGTGCGCGCGCGTTTCAGCGCACACCAGATCACCGGCGGATACGCGCTGCGCGACGAGCCGATCGACCCGGAAGGGCGAGCCGCGATCGAGGCGATGCTCGAGATATTCGACGGGGACGGCCTTTCGGTCGATTTCGACCTCGAGCCGGGCCAGATCCAATTCGTCCACAACCGGGCACTCGGTCACAGCCGCACCGCCTTTGTCGATCACGCTGACCCCGACCGCAAACGCCATCTTGTCCGTTTGTGGCTGCGCGACCACGGCCGGCGTGCTTATACCGGCTGAAGACGCATGAACACTCCCCACCCGGCCAACATCGATATACGGGCGGCGCTCGCCGAGGCGGAAGAGCGCTACCGGGAGCGCAACCCGCTCAGCCTTGCTCAGCATCGCGAAGCTTGCACCGCGATGCCAGGCGGCAATACCCGTTCGGCGATCCACGTAGACCCGTTTCCGCTTACGATCGTTCGTGGCGAGGGGGCGCGCCTGTGGGACCTCGACGGGCACGAATATGTCGACTTTCTCAGCGAATTTACTGCGGGCATCTACGGCCACTCACACCCAGCGATCCGCAGCGCGATCCAGGGGGCGCTCGATGAGGGCCTCAATTTCGGTGCGCGCAACACGATCGAGGCGCGCTTTGCCGCGGCGATCTGCGAGCGTTTCCCGTCGATCGAACTCGTGCGCTTCACCAATTCCGGCACCGAGGCCAATCTGATGGCCGTCAGCGCCGCGCGGGCGATTACCGGCAGGCCGAAAATCCTGGTATTCACCGGCGGCTATCACGGCGGCGTATTTTATTTTCGCGGACATGGCAGTCCCCTCAATGCGCCATTCGAGTTCCTCCTCGGCCGCTATAACGATTTCGCAGCGGTCGAGACGGTCGTGCGACCGCACCGTGAGGCACTCGCCGCGATCCTGGTCGAGCCGATGCAAGGAACGACCGGTTGTATTCCGGCAGAACGCTCGTTCCTTACCGGATTGCGAGCATTGGCGAACGAGACCGGGGCATTGCTGATCTTCGACGAGGTGATGACCTCGCGGCTGGCGCCGGGCGGACTGCAGGAGGTGCACGGCGTCCTCCCGGACCTGACCACACTCGGCAAGTATGTCGGCGGCGGCATGAGCTTTGGGGCGTTCGGCGGGCGCGCCGATCTGATGGAGCGTTTCGACCCGCGCCGGCCGGATGCGTTCCAACATGCCGGCACGTTCAACAACAATGTATTGACGATGAGGGCCGGGCTGGTCGGACTGACCCAGATCTATACGCCGGAGCGCGCCAGCGCCCTCAACGCCTCGGGAGACGACCTGCGCGGGCGGCTGAACGACCTCGTCCGCCGGCACGGGCTTGCAATGCGGTTCACCGGATTGGGCTCAATGCTGGCGGTCCATATGACCGATGCGGCCATCGGTTGCCAGGAAGACGCCGAGAAGGGTAATGCCGAACTGCGCGACCTCTTCTATTTCGACCTTATCGGGCGCGGCATCTGGTTCGCCAAGCGCGGCATGTTTGCGATGTCGACGGCCTTGGGCGAAGACGACGCCGACAAGCTGGTCGAGGCGGTCGAGGAATTCGCTCAAACCCGCGCCCGGCTATTTGGGTAACCCGTCGTAATCGGCAGGCGGCTTGCCTGGGCCGCCCGCCGATCGGCAGTTGCTCCCTGATCACGTCGACTCCGAGCAGCAGGTGGTCGAGCCCGGCCATTACGCGGCGGGCGGTCCTCCACAAGGATCCGGCAAGCTCCTAAAGAACGAGCGCTTCGCGCGCGCTGGTCGCCAGCGGGCCGTCGGGTGGCCGGCGGGTGAGGGATTCGGGCTTCGGCCGGATCGCCGGTTTTCCGGCACGCCATCCGGCGAGGGAATTTGCGCTCGCCTTAGCGCCGTACGGACGACGCCAAACGGCGACGCAGCAGTGCACGCATGAATCTGTTGCGACCTGTCTGACCAGCGCCGGGTACGGTTCGCACACTAGCCGTCTGGGCGGAGCCAGTAGATCCGGCCGGCCGCATACTTTCTTGAGGTGAATAATAGCGCCTCTCGAAATCTTCCTCTGTAAAAATAAATCTGTCTTCTTGGTCAAACGTCGGTTCCGACATTTGAAGTTTCCTCCGTTACTGACTGATTAATGCTCAATATAAGCGGCAACGCGACTGCCTGAGGCGACCCGCCATTCGGATTGCGCACGAACTATTCGATCAGAATACGAGTGACAATTCAACGCTCGAACCGCGCCCCAAGGGATCGGCACCCCGAGGTGCTGTTCTCTGCCCCGCTCCCGACCCACCCGGACGAGCGAAAAGGTAGTCCTGACCGGCGAAGTGCCGAGCCCGCTGCCCGCCCGCGGATTGCCGATTCCACCCCCGCTGCCCCCACGCATCGAGTGCTGCGCAGCCGCAGAGCCGCTGCTGGTCGATTTCGACCGCCGTCGCGTCAGTGTCTGTCATCTGTTTTGGCGCGCTCTGCGCCCTGCAAATCCCCCTTCCGCCGCCGCGCTGCCGGCCGGATAGCCGCCCCTGGGCCTTGAGCGAGGCTCGCCCGTACGGGGCTCGCAGAACGCCGGCATGAGGACCAAATAACAGCCGAGCGGCGCTGCCCCGAAGGGATCGGCGCCCATTTTCTTCTCGTGGCGGCTCGCTGGTGTATATTCGGTCGCCATCGGAAAGGAGGCGCCGATGGAAATTCGACAGGCGTTCGCCTTTGACGACGTGATGCTCGTGCCGGCGGGGTCGGAGATCATGCCCGGCGAGACGGATACGCGCTCGCGGCTGACCCGCGAAATCGAGCTTGGGATCCCGCTGGTGTCGGCAGCGATGGACACGGTGACCGAGAGCGCGCTGGCGATTGCGATGGCGCAGGTTGGCGGAATCGGGGTCATTCACCGCAATATGTCCGTCGCGCAGCAGGCCGGCGAGGTCCGGAAAGTCAAGAAGTTCGAGGCCGGCATGGTCGTCAACCCGGTCACGGTCCACCCCGACGAGACGCTCGCCGACGCACTGCGCCTGATGGCCGATCATAAGATCTCCGGCATCCCGGTCGTCGAACGCGGCTCGGGCAGGCTCGCCGGCATTCTGACCAATCGCGACGTGCGCTTTGCCGACGATCCGCGCCAGCCGGTCGCCGAGCTGATGACGCGGGACAAGCTCGTCACGGTCCGCGAAAGCGTTGCGCGGGAGGATGCCAAGCGACTCCTGCACCAGTACCGCATTGAGAAATTGCTCGTCGTCGACGAGGCTTACCGGTGCATCGGGCTCATAACCGTCAAGGACATTGAAAAGGCGCAACGCTATCCGACCGCGTGCAAGGATGAGGGAGGCCGGCTGCGGGTGGCTGCCGCGACGGGGACCGGCACGGAAGGGATCGAGCGCGCCGAGGCACTTTTCGCAGCCGGTCTCGATGTCCTCGTCGTGGACACCGCACATGGTCATTCCGATCGCGTCTTGCAGACCTTGCGGGACATCCGCCGGCTGTCGAACTACACGCAAGTCATTGCCGGCAATGTCGCTACGGCAGAGGGTGCACGGGCTCTGGTCGAGGCGGGCGCCGACGCGATCAAGGTCGGGATCGGTCCCGGCTCGATCTGCACGACCCGCATCGTCGCGGGAGTGGGCGTGCCTCAATTCACGGCCATTGCCGACACCGTCGGCGAATGCCGCAAAAGCGGGGTGCCGGTGATTTCCGATGGCGGCATCAAGTTTTCCGGCGACCTCGCCAAAGCGATCGCCGCCGGCGCGGATTGCGCAATGCTCGGCTCGCTGTTCGCGGGCACCGACGAGAGCCCGGGCGAGGTGTTTCTGTACCAGGGGCGCAGCTACAAATATTACCGTGGCATGGGCTCGATCGGCGCGATGGCGCGCGGCTCAGCCGACCGCTATTTCCAGCAGGAAGTCACCAGCACTCTCAAGCTCGTGCCCGAGGGTGTCGAGGGCCGCGTGCCCCATAAGGGGCCGGTCGGCAATATCGTTCATCAGTTGATCGGCGGACTGCGCGCGGCGATGGGCTATACCGGTAATCGCACGATCCGCGAGATGCAAAAGAACTGTGCCTTTGTTCGGATAACCCCCGCCGGGTTGCGCGAGAGCCACGTCCATGACGTCGCCATGACACGCGAGGCCCCCAACTATTCGCAAGACCTTTGATCAGGGTCAAACCCGTCGAGCGGCGGGCTGAGCCTTTCTCCCGCACCTCGGGAGCGAGTGCCGATCCGCGGACCGTCGTCCGGGGAGAGGCGGGCAGGGAGGGCGCATGAGTCTGCAGGACATCCCCGCCATCACAGCCCGGCAGGTTCGGAAGATCGCTCTCCCGCGGCCCGGAGGAAGGGCGAACGCTCGTTGACCCCGGGAGCACAGGTCGCCGCCGCGATCGACATCCTCACGGCAATCGAGACAGAAAATCGGCCGGCAGACAACGCTTCCGCCGATTATTTCCGCAGCCGGCGATATATCGGCGCCAAGGACCGGGCACAGATCGCCGGCCACGTCTATGCGGTCAGCCGCCATCGCGCGGGGCTCGACTGGTGGCTGACAAGAAGCGCGATCGTGGCGGGATCCCGCAGTCGCGTCCTCGCCGGACTGGTCTTGCTCGAAGGCTGGCGGCCCGACGCGATCCTCGCCTGCTGCGACGGCGACCGCTATCGTCCGGCGCCGCTGGACGATGCGGAGAAACGGTTGGTCCGTCGCCTTGCGGGTCATACCCTGCAGCACCCCCGGATGTCGCGTGCGGCAGCAAGCGATCTGCCCGAATGGCTCGAGCCCCATCTCGACCGGGTGTTCGGCGAGACTCTGGAACGCGAGATGGCGGCGCTGAACGTTCCCGCGCCGACCGACCTGCGTGTCAACCTGCTCAAGACCGACCGCGAGGGAGCACGCCGCGCGCTAGCCGCGGAACATGTCGAGGCCACGCCGACACGTTGGTCGCTCCAGGGCCTCAGGCTGCGCCAAAGCCTGCCGCTTGGCAATCTCGCCGCGTTCAAAGACGGGCTTGTCGAGGTCCAGGACGAAAGTTCGCAAATCGCGGCGTTGCTTGCCGACGCGCGGCCCGGGATGCGGGTCGTCGATTTCTGCGCCGGGGCCGGGGGCAAGACCCTGGCGCTCGCCGCCGGCATGGCCAATCGGGGCAAGCTCGTCGCCTGCGAGGTGTCTCAGCGCCGGCTCGAGCGCGCCACACGCCGGTTGCGCCGCGCCGGCGCCCATAATGTCGAGCGTCGCGTGCTGAGCGGCGAGCGCGACAAATGGGTCAAGCTCCACGCCGGCAGCTTCGACCGCGTCATCGTCGATGTGCCGTGCCTCGGCACCGGAACGTGGCGGCGGAACCCCGATGCCAAATGGCGCGTGCATCCTGAAGACCTGATCAAGCTCACCCGGCGTCAGCAGCAGATTCTGCGCAGCGCCGCACGGTTGGTCCGTCCGGGCGGCCGGCTCATCTATGCGACCTGCTCGTTGCTGCAGGAAGAAGATGAAGCGCAGGCCGAGGCGTTTGTCGCCGCGGATCCGGATTATTCGCTGCTGCCCGTCGCGCGCGTCTGGCCGCAGACGGTCGGGGGCGCTGCGCCGGGCGGCGGGCAATATCTCCGCCTGACCCCCGCGCAGCACGACACGGATGGTTTCTTCGTGGCTATCTTCGAGCGACAGCGATGTCCGAGCGAATTCTGATCCTCGATTTCGGCAGCCAAGTCACGCAGCTGATCGCTCGCCGCGTGCGCGAGAGCGGCGTTTACTGCGAGATCCACCCCTTTACGATCTCCGAAGACAGGCTCAACGGTTTGGCGCCCTGCGGCATCATCCTGTCCGGCGGCCCCGCTTCGCTGACCGAAGCGGCATCGCCGCGCGCGCCCGAACTCGTGTTCCGGCTCGGCGTGCCGGTCCTGGGCATCTGCTACGGCATGCAGACGATGTGCACGCAGCTGGGCGGCCGTGTGACATTGAGCGACCACCAGGAGTTCGGCCGCGCATTTATCGACATCCTCGGCGAGTGCCCACTTTTCGAAGGGCTGTGGCCGAAAGGCGCGCGTGAGCAGGTGTGGATGAGCCACGGCGACCGGGTCGACGCGCTGCCGACCGGGTTCCGCGCAGTGGCGGCGAGCGACGCCACCCCTTACGCGGCGATCGCCGACGAAGCCCGACGCTTTTACGGCGTGCTCTTCCATCCCGAAGTCGTGCACACGCCGCAAGGGGCGCAGTTGCTGCGGAACTTTACGCATAACGTCGCGGGTTGCCGTGGCGACTGGACGATGGCACGGTTTCGCGCGCAGGCGGTCGACAAGATCCGCCGCCAGGTCGGTAGCGGCAATGTCGTGTGCGGGCTTTCCGGCGGCGTCGATTCCGCGGTCGCAGCGGTGCTCCTGCACGAGGCCATCGGCGACCGGCTGACCTGCATCCTTGTCGATACCGGTCTGTTGCGGGCAGGGGAGGCCGAGGAGGTGGTGAGCCTCTTCCGCGGCCACTACAACATCCCGCTGATCCATCGGGATGCAAGCCGCCTGTTTCTCGGCAAGCTCGCCGGAATCGTCGATCCGGAGGAAAAGCGCAAAGCAATCGGGGCGACGTTTATCGAAGTATTCGATGAAGAGGCGCGCAAGCTCGGCGATGTCGAGTTCCTCGCGCAGGGTACGCTCTATCCCGATGTGATCGAGTCGGCGAGCCCCTTCGGCGGTCCCTCGGTGACGATCAAGTCGCATCACAATGTGGGCGGCCTGCCGGAACGAATGAAGCTGAGGCTGATCGAGCCCTTGCGCGACTTGTTCAAGGACGAGGTCCGTGCGTTGGGTCGCGAGCTGGGCATGCCCGAGCGGCTCGTCGAACGTCATCCTTTTCCGGGGCCGGGTCTCGCGATCCGCATCCCCGGCGAGGTCACCGGCACCAAGCTTGAAGTTCTGCGCAAGGCTGACGCGGTATTCCTGGAAGAGATCCGCAATGCCGGCCTCTATGGCGCGATCTGGCAGGCCTTTGCGGTGCTGCTGCCGGTCAAGAGTGTCGGCGTCATGGGCGACAGCCGATCATACGATTTCGTCTGCGCGTTGCGCGCAGTAACTTCGACCGATGGCATGACCGCGGATTATTTTCCGTTCCCGCACGAATTCTTGGGACGCACAGCCACCCGCATCATCAACGAAGTCCGCGGCATCAACCGTGTCGTCTATGACGTCACGTCCAAACCCCCAGGAACGATCGAGTGGGAGTGACGCGAATCAACAAGCAATAGGTGACGCGGACATGAACATCCGCTGTCGACACCACGACGCTCTTTCATCCCCCCCATGGTGCTTTCGTGGGCTCCTGTCAGACAACAAAATCGATCTGAACACGGTTGGGAAAGCACGTGAAGCACCGCCGGCATCTCGGAGGGCACTGGCGTGCCGCAGCGTACAAACTGGAGGGTCTGCTTTGCAGCGCTTGAATTGAGCCGGGCCAGTAACAGCCCCGACGCGTGCTGGTGCCCGTTTCCGGTCATTGCGCGCACCAGTCTACACCCGTGAACTGGGCTTGTAGAAAGGCTGGTGCTGTGCTTCGTCAAAGTAATCCGCGTAGAAGGCTTTAACATGCGGCAACAGTGCCCTTGAGAGATGGCGGCGCTCGACCTCGTCGTCGGAGAACGCGCGTTGTAGATCGTCGTGCAGCGCCTTCAGGGCACTGTCGCGATCGATGCGGGTAAACTTTCCGTCAGCGTAGATTACTTCGCCGTCGCACATGACGCTCGACACGCCAGTGGTCTTCGCCCGCTGGATCACCGCGTCGAGCAGCGGCATCTCCTGGTCAAGGTAGGGGTAGCTTACCTGATGCCAGTCGAGCATCACCAAGTCGGCGGCCCGGCCGACCCGGAGTGCGCCGATCGCGCCGGCAAAGGGAGTGGTCTTCGCGCCGCCCGAGGTCGCCATGCGCAGCACCTGAGCCGAACTCGGCACCTCGTCGTCGCCCATGCCGGGGACGCGGTGTGCGCGCAGCACGAGGCGCATCTCCTGGAGCATGTCGCGGTCGTCGTTGATGCCCGCCTCGTCCATGCCGATCGCGATGTTGATGCCCTTGGCTTCGAAGGCGTTGAGCGCGGCGAGTCCCGAGCGCAGCCGGAAATTCGACGAGCAGTTATGGCAGACGCAGGTGCCAGTCTCGGCGACGCGGTCGATGTCGCTTTCGTTGAGCCATACACCGTGGCCCAAGGTCATCTGCGGGCCGAGCAGGCCGAATTTATCGATGTACTCGACCGCGGTGCCGCCACCGCGCCGACGTGCGTATTCCTTCTGATAGGCGGTCTCGACGAGGTGCATGTGCAGGGGCACGCCAAATTTCTTCGACGCGTCGCAGAGGCGTCCAAGCGCCGCGTCTGAGCACCAATGCAGATTGGCCGGGGCGAGCTGGATCTTGACCCGCCGCTTGTCGTGGTGGCGGCCGTACAGCGATTCGAAAAGCCCCAGATAATCGTCAAGCGAGAGTTGAAATCGGTCGTACCAGCGCTGCATGGGGCCGCGCAGCTCGGGCGGCAGGCTGGCGACGAAATCCTCATCTTTCTGGTAGACGAGGCGGTTCTGGTCGCGCACCGCGAATGAGTAAGAAACACGCATGCCGATGTCTTCATAGGCACGGATGATCTCATCGGCGCCCGCATCGACCTGAGCTAACCTGCCCGGCAGCCAGCCGTGCAGATGCTGAACGGTGGTGACGCCCGAGCCGATCATCTCAAAGGCCGAATAGAGCGTGTCGAGATAGAAATGAAGGTTGCGGGACACCATGCGCGTGACGAACCACAGTTCGAGCGGCATGTCCGGCGAGCCGAGCTGAACCGGGGTCAGTCCGACATGGTGGTGGCCGTTGACAAAGCCGGGGACGACGACGTCATTGCCGCTGCCGATCACCGGCAGGCTCGGGTGCTTGCGGCTGAGATCGGCAAAGCTGCCGATCTCGGTGATGACGCCGTCTTCCTGAACGAGAGCGCCGTCGGCGATCTCGTTCCAGCGTGCGCGGTCGATCGGATGGGTGAGCAGCGCGCGGCTGCGGATCAGCGATGCCGGCATCGGAGGCCTCTTCCCGGTATCGTTTGTTAGAAAAATGCGGTCACGACGCGAGAGCTTCCTGCTCGGCGAAAGCGCGATCAACCTCCTCGCGTAGCGATTGGGTGAGGTCGCGGCGCAAGAGTTCGGCCCCGGGTGAGAACAGGTCGCGCGGGCGCGGCAGGTCGACCGGAATGATCGTCTTGATCCGGCCCGGACGCGCGGTGAAGACGACGACGCGATCGGCAAGCGCCACCGCCTCCTCGATATGATGCGTCACAAACAGCACCGAGGCGCCCGATTGCGACCAGACATCGCCGAGAAAGTCCTGCATCTTGGTGCGGGTCTGAACGTCGAGTGCGGCAAACGGCTCATCCATCAACAGAACCTTGGGCCGCATCGCCAGAGCGCGGGCCACGGCGACGCGCTGACGCATGCCGCCGGAAAGCTCGTCGGGGCGCTTGCCGAACGCTTCGGCTAGGCCGACGCGCTGTAGCGCTTGGCGCGCAATCTCCCTGCGTTCGGCGACGCCGAGGCCGCGGATCGACAGACCGAACGAGACGTTCTGCCAGACTCTGAGCCAAGGGAAGAGCGAGGTCTCCTGAAAGATGAGACTGCGCTCGGGCGACGGATTGTCGACCAAATCGCCAAAGAACCAGCAATGGCCCGAGGTCGCCCGCTCCAAGCCGGCGAGCAGGAAAAGCAGCGTGGACTTGCCGCAGCCGGAAGGGCCCAGCAGCACGACGAACTCTCCCGGCGCGATATCGAGGTCGATATCGCGCAACGCTTCTTGCGCGCGCGGCGTGCCTTCGCCCCAAACCTTGCCGAGATTTCGGCAAACGACGGCGCTTTTCGATGAGAAAGGCTTGAACACCCTAGAGGCCACGCAACGTCCCCGCTTCGTGCGGCACCCAGTAGAGCACCTTTCGCTGTACCATCCGCATCAGCCAGTCAAAGCTGCCACCGAGCACGCCGATCAATACGATCGTGAAGAACACCAGCGATGGGTTGAAGGTGTTGCGACCGAGCATGATCACCTGCCCGAGCCCGTAGCCGACGCCGGTCGCCTCGGCCACCAGCACCACCATCCAGGCACCGAACAGATTGAAGCGCAACACGATGAAGAGCTGCGGCAGGATCGCCGGAATAATAACGTGGAAATAGACCTGCCGCTTGGTCGCGCCCATCGTCCGCGCGACATTGAGGAAGTTGCGGTTGACGTTGTCAATCTGGTTGATCGTCGCCAGCACCATGTGGAAGAGGAGCGCGATCACCACCATAAAGATCGCCGGCTTGTTGCCGATGCCGAAGAGAAAGATCGCCACCGGCAGCCAGGCGATCGGCGAGACCGGAGCGAGCAAGATGATGGTTGGCAGCGTAAGGCGCTCGAACAGAGTGAAATAGCGGATCGCAATTCCGGTCGAAATTGCCAAAATCGAGGCGATCAGTAATCCGACAAAGACCCGGCCGGTGGTGGCGAGCACGGTATAAACCACCGCGAGCGCAGGCGGCGGCGGCTCGGCCTGGCCGGCGCCGACCTGCCATCGGCTCACCGTATTAAAGAATTTTGCCTGATCGGAGATCGCGCCGAGGAAGACATGCGGCGGCGGTAGCAGCTTCGGGTCGGCCCAGCCGAGCGCCCAACAGATCTCCCAGATTCCCGCGAAAAGTCCGATCGATACGACTGTCCATACGATGCGCGGTGCGAGGCGGCAGATCGCGGACCACCAGGGCACGGAGCCCTGCCACTGTCGAAGATCGGTTGCGACAGGCGCTGCCTCGGTCCTCGCCTCGGCCATATGCACAGCCTAGAAGTCTAGGGCGATCAAGCGGATCTGTACTTAAGCTGGCTGTAAAGCTCGCTATTTTCGGCGATCACCTGTTCGAGCAGAGTCCAGTCGATAGCCGCTCGCGTGGGCTTGTTCTTGATGTAGCCCATCTCCACCAGGGAATCGACGCGATCGAGGATGAACTGCGTCTGTGCGCGGGCGTCGACGACCGAAGGCTGCTTCGACATTGCGATGCGGGCGTTTTCGATCGAGGTCTTATAATAAGGGCCAACCAGCACTTTCAGTACCTCTTCGGGCTCCGTTTCTGCCATGTGCTGAGCCTTCATCATGCCCTTCAACAGCGATTTGATGCCGGTGGGGTTCTCCTTGATCAGCCTCTCGCGCACCGCCAGCACGCAGTCGGTATAGCCCTTGCCGTAGATGTCGAGCCCGTCGGACAGCATCACGCTGCCCCTGACGTCATTAAGGAGCGCGGTGCCGTAGGGCTCGATCGTGCAGATCATGTCGAGCGCGCCGGCCTTGAATGCTTCGACCGCCTCGGGCGTGTTGCCCATATATCGGACATTGATGTCCTTGAAGCTGACATTGTGCTGTTTCAGCCAGTCGTAGGGCAGCACTTCAAGCGTATCCATCTGGAAGGTGCCGAGCGTCTTGCCCTTGAGCTTATCCGGCGTCTCAAACCCCGGCTGAGCGACGAGAATGCAACCTTGCATGCCGCCGCCGCCGACGATCTTTACGTGGGCGCCCTTGTCGAACAGTGCGATGAAGCTGGTGTATGGGATGAGCGCGGCATCCACCTGGCCGGCGCCGAGGAAGGTCACCATCTCGGCGCTGGTTGGGGTCACCACGAAGTCGAGGATGACCCCGTCATCCTTGGCCATCTGTTTGGCTTCGGTGAGGAAGTAGTTGAGGTTGCAGAAACCGCTGCCGTGCACCGATTTGATATGGGAGTCGGCGGCGTGTGCGTGGCCGCCGATAGCGACCGTCAACGCGCCGACTCCGGCGGCGCGCAGAAAGCCTCGCCGGCTGAAGTCCACGCCCTCCAAGGCCGACAATGATAGATGCCCGGTCCGCTCGCACATGACCCCCTCCACGACTGATCGCGGTGACCCGGTGCAACGCTCATGCCATCTCGGGCGGCCCTCCGCACGAGTTTGGCTTCCGGCGAAATCCAGTCGCTGAGGTCCTGTCCGCTGCGGCTTGCCCCGAAGCGGACGCTCGTTCGGCGGTCTCGGGGCGGCTGGGCATATGCGTAATCACCGTCGGAACCGGCACAAAGGCGGGTTCCGGCGCCAGGCTCGATGATGCGGGCGACCGACGACGCTTCCAATACCCCGCCGCTTTCCAGCGTCGTCTGCAGCCTCGGGGCCTGCGCGCGCGTTCCAGCGCCGCCTATTCCAGCGCTGGCATTAAGTTTGATGGCGGCCAATCCGGAAGGGGAACGACGCATATGGACTTGATGCTGCTCGACCGCGTCGCGGTCATGACCGGCCGGCGAAAGGGATGGGAGCGGCGATCACGTCGTCCCGACATAGTTCGAAGCAAGCCGCGGCGCTGCAGTTCCGGCGTCAGCATGGGCGAACTCTTCCCAGATCATCGGTGAGATCGTTGGCGTCAGCGAAACCGTCACAGTCTTCAGCTTCGAACACGTTCTGCATGTAGTCGGCGGGCGGCCTGTTTGGGCTTGCCGATCAGCAGGCTGCACGGACGGCGTGTCGCCTCGGCAAAGCCGATGCCTGCCGCGCATCGTCTGCCGGATGCGCTCTTCGAGGCCGCCATGTCCTTAGTGCCCTTGTTCCGGGTCAGCTCATGCTCGTCCCGGGTTTTGCTGAGATCGGCACCGAGCATCGCCGAGTTGGTCGCCAGCACCATTTCGAGCGGCACGAGCGACAACAGGTAGTCAGGTAGTCGGCCTTCTCACCGGCAAGCGACTCGGCCTCGCCGAGCACGACCGTGACCGAGGTGCACAGTGGGCAGTCATCGGCGAGCGGCCGAAGCGCGGCATACGGGCCCTTACGTCGACGTAGCAGAAGGCGATCGCGTCCTTCTTAGACTCAGAGCCCGCTGTCGAAAGATCGCCTCGGCCCAGCATGCCGCGAAATCGCGGCCGCGCGAGCTGCTTCCAGCACCTTCGCCATGTGCTCGTAGCGCTCGGGCGAGAAGATGTCGTCGATCGGCGCCTCGGGATGACACCAGGCGCCGGCGAGCTGTGCGGTCGGGCCTGTTTTGACGTAAGCGATGCGGCGGTCAGTCACCCGAACGTGAATGCCCCTCGCCGAGGCAATTGATGTGCCACGTCGGTGGTGCCGGCAGTTTGGCGCGTGTTTTGCTAGACGAGGAGCGTCGCGCCCGTCACGCGCCGTATCAAGGGTCTTTGAATGCACGTTATTTCCCCCTTCGCCAGCTGTTGCCAGCGATCGATCTTTTGGATTTACGGGATCGCCGCGGTTGCCTTCCTGGCGGCGGGGGGTACCGGGGCCGCCTATGCGGGCGGCATTCTCAAAGTTGCGATGACCGCCGGCGACATTCCGGTCACCACCGGCAACCCCGATCAAGGATTCGAGGGCTATCGCTTTGTCGGCTACAACCTCTATGACGCACTGCTGCTATGGGATTTGTCGAAGTCCGACAAGCCGTCTGACATCAAGCCTGGGCTCGCGACTAGCTACGAGATCGACCCCAACGATCATCAGCATTGGATCGTGCACCTGCGCCGCGGCGTCAGCTATCACGACGGCTGTCCATTTAACGCTGATGCGGTCACCTTCAATTTTCAGATGCGGATGGATCAGTCGGCACCATTCTTCAATACGCAACAATTCACCTACACCCGCGCGTTTCTGACTAACATCAAATCGGTCGAAAAGGTCGACGATTACACGGTCGGGTTTCGCACCAATTTCGTCGAGTCCCTGTTCCCCTACACGCTGAGCTACGTGCTGATGATCAGCCCGTGCCGCGCGAAGGAAGTGAATTACGACTGGCAGCAATACGCGCTGCACCCGTCGGGCACCGGCCCATACAAATTCGACCAGTTCGTGCCGCATGAGCGGCTCGAACTCGTGCCCAACAAGGATTACTGGGACAAAGACCGCGTGCCCAAGCAGGACCGCCTCGTCCTGATCCCGATGCCGGAAGCCTCGACCCGCACCGCCGCGCTGCTGACCGGTCAGGTCGATTGGATCGAGGCGCCCTCGCCCGACGCGATCCCGCGGCTCAAATCGGGCGGGATGCAAATCGTCACCAACGTCTACCCGCATGACTGGCCCTATATGCTCAACTTCACCAAGGGGCCGTTCAAGGACCTCAAAGTGCGGCAGGCTGCGAATTACGCGATCAACCGCCAGGATGTCGTCGATCTCTTGGGCGGCACGGCAATTCCCGAATATGACGTGGTGCCGCCCTCGGTCGACTATTATGGCAGCCCGCCGAAATACGGTTACGACGCGAAAAAGGCCCGCGCTCTATTGCAGGAGGCCGGCTGCCTGCCATGCAAGGTGACGTTTGGCATCTCGACCTCCGGCTCGGGGCAAATGCAGCCATTGCCGATGAACGAGCTCGTCAAGTCGCAGCTCGAAGAGGCCGGGTTCCGGGTCACGTTGCAGACGATGGACTGGAATGCGCTGCTCAATGTGTACCGCGCCGGCGCTGAAAAGAACCCCGGCTATGACGGCCTCAACTTCTCGCGCGGGCTGCTCGATCCGGTCAACGCGATCATCAAGCTGGTCGGCAAAGCCTACTGGTCCCCCGCTGGCTCCAATTGGGGGCATTACGAGAACCCCGAGACCGAGGCGCTGATCGGCCAGATCTTTAACGAGTTCGACGACGAAAAGCGACTTCAGCTCTTGACCCAGTTGCACGAATTGGAAGGTGAGCAGGCGGTGATGATCTTTGTCGTGCACGACCTCAATCCGCGCGCGATGTCGCCTAAGGTGCAAGGCTTCATCCAGGCGCAAAGCTGGTTTCAAGACCTGACGCGGGTGAGCGTTGCGCAATAACGGCGCGGCGCAGCAATCGCTGCATTAAGACCAAGGAGACTTGCGTGGGCAAGAACGTGAGGCGTTGCGGATTTTTCCCCGCGCTGGGCGTAGCGCTGCTGATCGCCGGAGCGACGCAGGCCGCTGGCGTGCTGAGGGTCGGGATGACCGCCGGCGACCTGCCGACCACCAACGGCAACCCCGACCAGGGCTTCGAGGGCTACCGCTTTGTCGGCTACAACCTCTACGACTCCCTCGTGCTGTGGGATTTGTCGGGCGGCGACAAGGCTTCGGACATCAAGCCGGGTCTCGCCACCTCGTGGCATATCGATCCCGGCAACCAAAAGCGCTGGATTTTCGAGCTGCGTCACGGCGTCAAATGGCATGACGGGTGCAGCTTTACCGCGGATGACGTCGTCTGGAACCTCGGCTACTCGTTCGACCAGAAATCGCCGCAGTTCAACCCTGCGCAGTTTGCCCAGGCACGGCCTTATCTTGGGACGTTCGCGAGCGTCGAGAAGATCGATGACTACACGGTGGCGTTTAACACAACCGTCCCGGACTCCCTGTTCCCCTACGAGATCAGCTATGTGCTGATGATCAGCCCGTGCCGCGCGAAGGAGGTCAAATACGACTGGACGCAGTATATGCTGCACCCGTCCGGCACCGGCCCCTATAAGTTCGACAAGATCGTCGAGCACCAGCGGCTCGAACTCGTCCCTAACACCGGTTACTGGGACAAGAACCGCGTCCCGAAACAGGATCGACTGGTGCTAATGCCGATGCCGGAAGCCTCGACCCGCACTGCGGCGCTACTGTCGGGCGAGGTCAACTGGATCGAGGCCCCCTCACCCGACGCGATCGACCGGCTGAAATCAGCCGGCATGCAAATCGTCACCAAAATCTACCCGCATAACTGGAGTTACCAGCTTAACTTTATCACTGGCCCGTTCGCCGACAGGCGTGTCCGCCAGGCGGCGAATTACGCGATCAACAAAACCGAGGTGAAGGAACTGCTCAACGGCTTGGCCGAGGAAGAGTACGCCACCGTGCCACGCTCGACGCCGTATTACGGGCACCCGATCGAATACAAATACGACCCCGACAAGGCCAAGGCGCTGTTGAAGGAAGCTGGTTGCCTGCCCTGTAAGGTAACCTTCGCGATCTCGACTTCGGGCTCGGGTCAGATGCAGCCACTGCCGATGAACGAGCTGGTCAAATCGCAGATGGATGCAGTCGGTTTCGATGTCACCCTCGATTCGATGGATTGGAACGCACTGCTCAAAGTGACACGCGAAGGCGTCGACGAGCACAAGGATATCAACGGAATCAATGTCAGCCGCCAGACGCAGGACCCGTTCAATGCGCTGATTCGCCATGTGTGGACTGGCGCCTGGGCGCCTAAGGGCAGCAATTGGGGGCATTTCAGTAACCCGGAGATTGACAAGACGATCGCCGACATTCTCAGTGAGTTCGATAGCGAGAAGCGCCTCGAATTTCTCACCAAGCTCAATGAGGAAATGAATGCAGAGGCGGCACTGATCTTTGTTGTGCACGACGTCAACCCGCGTGCGCTGTCACCCAATGTGCATGGTTTCGTTCAGGCGCAGAGCTGGTTCCAGGACCTTAC
>JAFMSA010000224.1 GCA_017353855.1 Alphaproteobacteria bacterium | reverse complement strand
TGCCGTGGCGGATATCAAATTCCGACCCGGCACAGTCACCGCAAATTAAAATCGCGCGCGGAGAACGCGATTGTCGGTGCGGAAAAGCCACTGTCGGCGATGGCGCATTCGCGATTCATTTGGAATATTTCGGATTGATCATGGCCCTGTTCTCCAAGTGCCCCGGCATATCAGCATCGCCGTAAGCATGGTGATGTGGGTGCGCTGGCGAGGGACGGTAAAATAACGCCCGGGAGTTCAGAGAGGCGTTGATCTCGGCAAAGAACCGCGTCTCTCGACGCCGCCGTCAGATGACGGACGGCACATTCTGTTCAACCAGACCGCACGGGATGCGCTGCGCCGTTTGTGAGGAGCTCAGCCGGCCGGTGGCGGGGGCATTTTCGGAAAACGGTGCCTCTCGCCGCCGAGCTGCACCCATGGCTGCGCGCTGTCGCAGAAGATTTCGCTGGCAGGCTTGACCCAGCTCGCGTCGTCGAGTGTACCGGCCATGACCATCGTGACGTTCGGCATGATCTCAGCCTCGTCGATAAGCGCCGATCCGCATTCTGGGCAGAAGCGTCGGTAAGTCGCTTTGCCGCTGTCACCGAGACCGGTAAATGTTTGCAGCCTGCCCCGTATCGTCAGTGCGGGCGTTGGTAGCGCCACGACCACCGCAAAGGCGGTCCCTGTGCCCTTTTGGCAGTTCTTGCAATGACATACGCCGACAAACGTCGGTTCAGCGTCGGCCGAATAGCGCACTTTGCCGCATAGGCAGCCACCCTCGATCTTCATCCGACCCTCCTCTGTTCGACAAGCCAGGATACCCCGGGCCGGTCGGGCTCACAAATGGACATATGATTGGAACGGGTGACGCAAAGTCTTCCGCAATGTTTAACGTTTAGTGGGAATAGGGATGCTCCTCCTTCGTAATTCCCAAAATGGCTGAGCTGGCCGGCAATAGGGCCGAGATTGCCGACTTGGCAGAAGAGAACTTGTCTCATTGGTGCGGCCTCTCCTTCCTGGCGAATGCTGAAGATGCGCAAACCCTGGAATCCTGATGGCATTCTCTCGCCTTGACTTAAGCGTAAATAAGAACAGACCCTCCCTGCGCAATTACTGCGCCACTACCACCCGTGGCGCAAAAAAAAGCTTGCGTTTTAGACCGCACGCTTACGGCGGCACTGGCGCGGGATGCGCCGCGGCCGGCGATCCCGCGTCCCTCGATCGAGCAGCGCCGGGCCGCGTGGTCATAGGTGAGCTTCGCCCCGCCACCGCCAGGTCGAGGGTCCGCAACCCGAGGTCCCGATGCGCCGCGGTCGGGCCGAACTTGACCCGCATCGTGCCCTGGTATCCGCCCTTGTCGAGGACTTCGTCAGGGCCGCGTCCGGGATGCACGAAGCGCCCACGGCCGGGTCGGACAGCAGCGGCCACACCGCCTTAGGCGGCACGGCGGTGGTAATTTCCTCGCGGATCGAAATCATACACCGAGGCTAGCGGTACTCGTCCGCGCTTATCGATACATTCACGGCGGCCGGCTGATGCCGAAGATCGGCAACGCGCGGCTCGACTGCCTCAGATCGCGCGGTTTTCCATCAACATCCTCAGCTCGCCGATCGACAGCGCCAACTCGCCGCACAAGATTTCCGCGTTGTGCTCGCCGATCAGCGGCGCGCGCCGCGAAATCCGCCAGGGCGAGCCGTTGTAGATCGCCCCCTCTCCGGGGTAAGTGAAGCTGCTGCTCAGTTCCGGGTGCGCGACTTCCTTCCAGAATCCGCGATCGAATAAATGCGGGTCGCCGAGCAGCTGCTCCGGCGCGCGGACCGCGCCCCAGGTGAAGCCACGTTCCTGCGCGCGGTGATAGACCTCCTCGGCCGGCAGGCTGGCGATAAAACCGGCGACCAGACCATCGATTATATGCGAGCTGTTGGCGGTGATGACCGCCTGGTCCTGGTATTTCGGGTCGCGGAGATCGCCGGCCATGCCATTGGTGTCAAGCAGATCTGCTAATTCAAGGATGTACTTGGGATTGAGCCGCCCACCGACCAGCGCGCAGACGTAGTTGCCGTCACGGGCGCGGAACTGGGTTCGCGGGCTCGGTCCCGCGGCATGGTGACGGCCGGTATGACGCTGCAGCACCTCGCCGCGATAGATGTAGCTGGCGATGGCCGACTCCGTGGTCAGCGCGCAGGCCTCGTGGATCGACACGTCGATATACTGCCCGCGCCCGGAAGCCGTCCGGTGCACGAGCGCTGCCATGATCGCCATATAGGCGAAGTGGCAGCCCATGTGCCAGGCATTGCCGCCTCCCGGAGCGATCGGCGGCGCGCTCGGCACATCGGTCTCGTCATACCCGGATGAGGCCATCTCGCCGCCTGCCGCCATGTGCAAGAGGTCCGACGATAGGTAGTCGCGCCACGGGCCGGTCTGGCCGAACGGGGTTAAGGAACACAGGATCAGACCGGGGTTCTGCCGGCTCAATGCCGCATAATCGTAGCCGAGCGAGGCCAGGCGGCCCGGCCGGAAGGTCTCCAGAACCACATCGGCCGTCGCCGCTAGACGGCGGAACAGGTCACGCCCGTCGGCCGAGCCGATATCCAGCGTGATGCCGCGCTTCGACGTGTTGTAATACCAAAACGACAGGCTGCGTTCTGGGTGCGGGATGTCGTCAACAAACGGCCCGATGCGGCGGCACGGCTCGCCGCCCGGTGGCTCGATCTTGATAACGTCGGCGCCGAGATCGCCGACCAGCTTGCCGCAGAACTGACCGGTCTCGTCGGCCAACTCCAGGACGCGGACGCCGGCCAGCGGACCCGGCAGCGACGAGGTGTCCGTCACCGGAGCATCTCCTCCTGGTAAGGGAAGCGCGCGCGCTGCGCCGGCCAGAACGTCCCGTCGGCAAAGCCCGCGCGCAGTTCGTCATGCGTCAAACCCAATAGCCCTTCGACGATCTCACGCGTGTGCTCACCAATCATCGGGCTGGGCATAGAGTTCGTTGCCGGCGTTTTGGAAAGCTTGAACGGCGCGTTTTGCACCTTATAACGGCCGAGTGCAGGGTGCTCCATCTCCAGATACATTTCGCGCTGGCGCAGCTGGGGGTCGTGCTCGACCCGGTCTTCGGCGCTTTGCACCGGCAACGCGCGCACCCCTGCGGCCTGGCACTGTTCGGTCACGGCGTATTTGCCCAGCGTCCTTGTCCAGGTCTCGATCTGCTCGTCCAGTTCCTCCTGATGCTGCAGCCGGCCGGTGACGGTGGCGAATTTCTCTTGCTCGGCCCAGACAGGCGCGTCCATTACCTCCACCAGCCGGCGCCATTCCTCATCCGACTGGCAGACGATAACACACCAGTCGTTATAGCCGCCGGGATCGGTGCGGTAAGCGTTGTGCGGCGCCACGGTCGGGCCGCCGCGGTAATTGGCGGTGAGCGGCGCACCCGGCCAAAGCGCGCGGTTCCCGGGCGGGTAGCCAGGCCGGCGCAAGCCGCGGCCGTTTACGGTGAAGTCCAGCAACGCCGGTCCGACGAGCGGCACGCCCGCCACCATCTGCGACAGGTCAATGTGCTGCCCTTGTCCTGTCATGTTGCGGCGGTAGAGGCCGGTCAGCGCACACATCGCGCCGGCCAAGCCGCCGGTGTCGTCCATATACGACCAGCCCCAGCCGGCCGGCGGGCGGTCCGGCAGGCCGGAGAGAAAGGTCAGCCCGGACACCGCCTGCGCCACCGGCCCGAACGTCGTGTAATGGTGATGCCGACCGGTATGGCCGTAGCCCGACATCGACACGTAGACAATGTCGGGTTTGATCTTGCGCTGCTCCTCGTAGCCGAGCCCCCAGTTGCGGAGCACCCTTGAGCTGAAATTCTCGATGACGATATCGGAGACCGCGATCAGCCGCTTGACGATGTCGAGCCCCTTCGCGGTGCGGACATTGAGGCTGAGGCTCTTCTTGTTGACGTTCGTGTCGTTGAAATTGCCCGAGGTATTGAGGTTCACGTCGAGGTGTTGCGGTGTCGTCGTGCTCGGTAAGCGGCCGCGCTCGTTTTCAGGCCACTCGATCTTGATGATCTCGGCGCCGAACGCGCCGAGCCAGCGCGTCGCCCATGGGCCCGCCCGCACCCAGCTGAAATCAACGACGCGAATCCCCGCCAGGGCTTTCATGCGCGCGACCTCTTCCATCGAGGCTCAGACACCCTCGATCTCCTCACGCCGCAGCTCAAGCGTCAACCACTGGTCTTCGGCGGCGGTCAGCTCGTCATGCGCGGCAGCAAGCGCGGCGGTCTTGGCAGCAAATCGCTCGGGGTCTTGCGCATAGAGGCGGGGGTCGGCCAATTCGTCGTTCAGCGCCTCAACCCGGGCCTGCAGCGATTCAATGCGCGCCGGCAGCGTTTCCAGGGCGCGTTGGTCGCTGTAGCTCATCCGGCGCGGGCGCGGCGCTGCCGGTGCCACGGGCCGCGCCGTTTGTCGTGGACCGCGATCGCTCCTGGCCAGCGAGGCGGCGGGAGACGCGGGGCGCTGCACCAGCATATCGCTGTAGCCGCCGGCATATTCGACCCAGCGGCCTTTGCCTTCGCTCGCAATGACCGACGTCACGACGCGGTCGAGAAAGTCGCGGTCGTGGCTGACCAGCAGCACTGTGCCGGGATACTCGGCCAGCCGCTCCTGCAGCAGGTCGAGTGTCTCCATGTCGAGGTCGTTGGTCGGCTCGTCGAGAGCCAGCAGGTTGGAGGGCCGCGCGAAGGCGCGCGCCAGGATCAGCCGGGCGCGCTCGCCGCCCGACAGCGTGCCCACCGACGTTCGCGCCTGCTCCGGACGAAACAGGAAATCCTTCATGTAGCCGACGACGTGGCGGCTTTGGCCGGCGACGTTGATGGTATCGCCGGTGCCGCCGGTGAGCGCCGACGCCAGGGTCTGCTCGGGATCGAGCGTCTCGCGCCGCTGGTCGAGAATTACCGCGGCCAGCTTGGTTCCCAGCTTTACCTCGCCACGGTCGGGCGGGAGCACCCCGACCAGCATATTGAGCAGCGTGGTCTTGCCGGCGCCGTTCGGGCCGATGATTCCGACCCGGTGCCCGCGCATGATGCGCGTCGAGAAATCGCGCACGATCAGACGGTCGTCGTAGGATTTCGAGATCCCTGCCGATTCCGCCACTAGCCGGCCCGACAGATCGGCCTGGGCTGCTTCCAGGCGCACCGAGCCGATGGCGGGCCGGTGCTCCTTTCGCTGCCGCCGCAGCGCGTGCAGCTCGGCCAGCCGGCGTTCGTTGCGTGTGCGCCGGGCAGTCACGCCATAGCGCAGCCAATCCTCTTCCATCGCGATCTTTCGGCCGAGCTTGTGCTGCTCGCTGTCTTCCTGATCGAGGATCGAGTCACGCCAGGCCTCAAATGCGGCAAACCCCTCGTCAAGCGTGTGGGTGGCGCCGCGGTCCAGCCAGACCGTCCTTCGCGACAGCCGCTCCAACAGTCGGCGGTCATGGCTGATCAGCACAATTCCGGCGCGCAACGTGGTTAGCTCGCGTTCCAGCCACTCGATTCCGGGCAGATCGAGGTGGTTGGTCGGCTCGTCGAGCAGCAGGATGTCGGGAAGCGGCGCCAACGCCCGCGCGAGCGCGACGCGGCGTGCCTCGCCGCCGGACAGCGCGGCGAGTTCTTCCGCACCAGTGAGACCCAGCTCTTTCAGCAGGTAGAGTGCCCGGTGACGATCGGTCGCCTCGACCTCGAACCCCGCTTCGACATAGGCAAGGGTCGTGGCGAACCCGCTCAGATCCGGCTCCTGCGGCAGATAGCTGATCCGCGTGCCGGGCTGGACGAAGCGATCTCCAATGTCGGGCTCGACAATGCCGGCCGCAATGCGCAGCAGCATCGACTTGCCGGAGCCGTTTCGCCCGACAAGGCATATCCGGTCTCCGGCGGCGACGCTCAGGGCTGCGCCGGACAACAGCGGCGTCGCCGAGAAAGTCACACAGACGTCCCGCAGCAGAAGTAGAGAGGACGGCATCGCCTTAATGACCGGTCACCAGCTACGTCCTGCCGGTCAGCCCGGGCGTCGCGGATCGTGCGCCAGACCCGTTCGGCCGCGGCTGGCCGCGAGGAACCGGCTGCCCAACCGCAACCGGTCTTCGTCGAGATCGATTACGGTAATACCGCTCATTGAACCACCCATCGTGAAATGCCGACACAGCCAAAGCTGCCGCATGACAAGAGAACGAGCGGCAAGTTGTTTCGGCCCGAGCGGCGTATTCCACCTTCGCGGCGAGGTTTCACGGCAAGTCGCGATGTCTGGGTGTTTTGGGTAGCTCGAAGCCCGCGCCGCGCTCGACATGACGCACGAGCGTGCTGATGTCGTCGCCGGCCGCCCCCTCGAAGATCGCGTGCTTGTAGACTAGGCGCGCCGCCTGGCAGACCCACATCGGCACGCCCAGCTCTTCCCCTTGCGCTATCGCCAGATCGACATCCTTCATCAGGATATGCAGCGCCGCGCCATAGCCGAATGACCGGTCGAGGACCGCGGTTGGTATTACCGTGCGCGTTGCTCCGTTGGCTCCGCTCCCGGCATTGATCGCTCTGACCATCACCTCGGGATCAAGCCCGCCTCTCACGCCCATGACGAAGGCTTCCGAGGTTGCGGCCAGCGACACGGCGAACAGGATATTGTTCGTCAGCTTCAACAGTTGCGCCGCGCCAGGTTTGTCACCGGCAACGGTCAGCGTACCGCCCCACAGCGAGATCAGCGGCCGCACTCGCTCGACCGCCGCCGGATCGCCGGAAACCATCACCGACAGCGTGCCGGCGCGGGCACCCGCGGGGCCGCCCGAAATCGGGCAGTCCACAATGGTGACGCCGCGCGCCGCCATCACCTGCTCGATCTCTTTCACGAACGGCACGCCGACCGTGCAGGTATTGACCAACAGCTTCAGCGCGCCGCCATGGAC
>JAFMSA010000811.1 GCA_017353855.1 Alphaproteobacteria bacterium | reverse complement strand
CCCGACCGCATCGATTTCGCAGGCAGCATTTATCTTGCTATTGCGACCGCAGGAGTTGTTGCATCGCGCCGCTCGCGCATCTACGGCGGCCGTGATTGGGTGCGCCTCGGCGCCGTCGAACTCGGCCTCGACTGCCTGCGCCGCCAGCTGCGGGGGCTCCCGGTGAACGAACGTAGCGATTTCGAGCGCGTCTGAACCCGCCTCGTCATCGTCGCCCCGGAGGCTCGATTGCGCCAGAATTGACCGGCGCCGCGAGCTGGCCCGGCTTATAGCCGATCTCGGCCAGCAGCTCCTCGGTGTGCTCGCCGAGCGCCGCGACATGGGGACTTGCCGCTGTACTTGCGCCGGACATCCGGAAAGGCGGGTTGAGTGCCAGGAATTTGCCGCCCGCGTCGTGGATCTCAGCCAAAGCTTCGCGGTGTGCCAGTTGCGGGTCGACCATTGCCTCTCTGACTGTGCGATAGGGCGAGGACGGCACGCCATACTCATCGAATAGCGCCTGGACCTCGGCCGTCGTACGCTCCTTCGACCAGGCTTCGAGCTCGTCGATCAACTGACCCCAATTGGTGCGGCGATTATTGTATTGGGCAAAGCGCGGATCTGTGATCCATCGAGGGTGTCCGGATGCGGTTGCCAGGTTCTGAAACGTTCTCTCGCTGGCGATCGAGAGATTGATGTAGCCGTCCTTCGTTGCGACCGGGCCGAAGATCGGCCTGCCCGTCGGCGGCACCGCAAATTGCGCCGCTTGAATTTCGCTCAGTGTCAGGCTCAGCATGCTTTCGAGCATCGACACATCGATCAGCTGGCCGCGGCCTGTCAGCTGACGATGATACAGCGCCGTTATTATCGCGCCAAAAGCATAGGTACCGGTCAGCACATCGGCGATATAGATGCCGCAATAATCGGGCCGGCGCATTTCTCCCTGGTAGGCCATATGCGCCAGATCATAGCCGGAAGCCGCGTGGATGACCGGTGCGTAGGCCGGCAGTTGCGATGAAGGTCCGGTCTGGCCATAGCCCGAGATAGCGCAGTAGATCAGATCAGGCTTGATCGCCTGGAGCGCCTCGTAATCGAGCCCGAAGCGCCGCATCACGCCCGGCCGGAAATTTTCGACAACGACATCGGCCGTGGCGGCGAGCCGCCGCGCCGCCTCCGCTGCCGGAGGCGATTTCAAATCGAGAACCAGGCTCTTTTTGCCGGCGTTGAGCTGTCCGAAGCTCGTGCTGGCACCGTTGCGCAACGGCGGCCGCGTGCGCATCATATCCCCTTCGGGTGCCTCGATCTTGATCACCTCGGCGCCGAGATCGGCTAGAAGGCGGCTGCAGTGGGGGCCGGCGATCGTTGTCGTAAAATCTAAGACGCGAAGACCCTCCAAGGCGCTGATCGTCATATTTTTTTCTTCCGCGGTTGCACCGATCGAGCAGGGTCGGCACCGCGCCTTGAATGTCAAGTTGTAACCATACGAGCTTCCGACATCCGACTTGCTTTTGCCGGGGTTCGATGCCAAGAGAGCCCGCGACATTTGAGGGAGGATCAGCATGGCGTTCAGAAACATCCAGGCGGGAATGACGACTTACCGCGGCCATGGCGGTGATCGCGGCGATGCGTATTACGCGCATCCCACCAATGTCGGACCGCATCCCGGTGTCGTCGTGATCCATCACATGCCGGGCTGGGACGAATGGACCTGCGAGGTCGCCCGCAAATTTGCCCATCACGGCTACGCTGCGGTTGCGCCCAGCCTCTATTTCCGCGTCGGCGACGGGGCAGACGAGGCTGTCGTCGCCAAAATCCGAGACAGCGGCGGGATTCCGGACGATCAGATGCTCGGTGATGTCACCGGGGCGATCGATTTCCTACGCTCCCAACCGCATGCCAGCGGCAAGGTGGGGGTCATCGGTTTCTGCTCCGGCGGGCGCCAGGCTTACCTGGTGGCCTGCAAGCTGCCGCATTTGATCCAGGGTGCGGTCGATTGCTGGGGCGGTAATGTCGTTGTCGACGACAAGTCGCGGCTGACGAAGGGCCAGCCGGTCGCGCCGATCGATCTGACGGAGGGCATCAACTGCCCCCTTCTGGGCCTGTTCGGCAACGAGGACCCGAACCCGTCCGCGGACCAAGTCAACCGCACGGAGGCCGAACTGAAGCGGCTCGGTAAGAACTACGAGTTCCATCGCTATGACGGGGCCGGCCACGCCTTTTTTGCATGGTATCGGCCGAACTACCGGGTCGAGCAATCGA
>JAFMSA010000810.1 GCA_017353855.1 Alphaproteobacteria bacterium | reverse complement strand
TAGTCGGGTTGGCTCTGATCGTTGCGTCGCAGATGGATCGAGACCGCCTCATAGTCGAGCTTTTTCAAATTCAATGCAATTCGCACGCGGAACGCCGCAGATGACCGAAAATAGCCGTAGAGCTTCATCAGACCTCTCGCGTGGAAACTCTCGCCTTCAGGCGATGGAGGAAACGCGCCCGCACGCAAGCGCGGCCAATAGTCTTGCACAGAACTCCGGGCAGTCCGTTAACCGGCCCATCTCGGGAGAGGAATGCTGCATCTGTCTGCTCGCAAGCCGAGTTGACCTCAGCAGCCCCTGACGACTTGTGGCCGTCACGTCGAGCGCTGAAGAGTTCTACCAAAGGAAGGTCCAGTGCTCCAGCCGGAGCGCAGTACCGGGCTGAGGGCAAGGCCGGGCGCGCCAGGCGCCTGCTTTCCGCGTGCCCAATAAACCTGTGCTCCGTCGTGAAATCGACGCTAACTGACAGTGAGGCGTTCCTGACGGCCCGGGGAGTCAGAGATGTGGACATCAGGCGGGCTCGCCAGTCGGTGAGGTGCCGGATGCAGGCAAGCGTCATAACCGGCGCCTCGCTGTCGCGTCACTTATTTCCGGTACCCAGCTCCTGCTACATTTCCAAGATCCGCAGATGTCCGAGCCGGCGAGCGACGGCAAAAAGGCGTGTGAGAAGTCGATGACGGAGCAGGGGGCCCGGCGCCGAACCGCAGCGAGGCACCGAGCACGCCGCCACGCTCGGTCCCGGCGGTGCCAAACCCGGCACCGCGTTCGCGACAGTCAGGCCGCCTTTTGGCAAGTATCCCACGGCTGCGCCAGTGCGGCCGCGGTATCCTTCGGGTCGGCGCCGCCGACCTCGCGAGAATCGCTGGCCGCGACCCGCAGCCTTGCGGGATTAATACGTAACGACGCTGCGGATCGACTCACCCGCATGCATCAGATCGAACCCCTTGTTGATATCAGCGAGCGAGAGTTTGTGCGTGATCAGATCGTCGATATTGATCCTTCCCTCCATGAACCAGTCGACGATCTTCGGCACATCGGTGCGGCCCCTCGCGCCGCCAAAGGCGGTTCCCTTCCAGACGCGGCCGGTGACGAGCTGGAACGGCCTGGTGGCAATCTCCTGTCCCGCTCCGGCGACGCCGATAATAACGCTGACACCCCAGCCGCGGTGGCAGCATTCGAGCGCCTGGCGCATGACGTTGACATTGCCGATGCACTCGAAACTGTAATCGGCGCCGCCCTTTGTCAGGTTCACCAGATAGGGAACGAGGTCGCCCTCGACCTCCTTCGGGTTGACGAAGTGGGTCATCCCGAATTTCTCGGCAAGCGCCCGCCGGTTGGGGTTGACGTCGACGCCGACGATCATGTTGGCGCCGGCCATCCGGCATCCTTGAATGACATTGAGCCCGATCCCGCCGAGACCGAAGACGACGACATTGGCGCCGGGCTCGACCTTGGCCGTGTTGATCACGGCCCCGATCCCCGTAGTCACCCCGCAGCCGATATAGCACACCTTGTCAAAGGGCGCGTCCTCCCGGATCTTCGCCACCGCAATCTCGGGTAGCACGGTAAAATTCGAGAAGGTCGACGTGCCCATATAGTGATGAATCTTGGCCCCGCCCAGCGAGAACCGGCTGGTGCCGTCCGGCATCACCCCCTGGCCCTGCGTAGCGCGGATCGCCACACAGAGATTGGTCTTCCGCGACAGGCAGTATTCGCACTGGCGGCATTCGGGCGTGTAGAGCGGGATCACATGATCTCCCTTGGCGACGCTTGTCACCCCGCGTCCGGTATCGACCACGACCCCGGCACCCTCATGGCCGAGGATCGCCGGAAAGAGCCCCTCCGGATCGGCCCCCGAACGGGTGAACTCGTCAGTATGGCAGATCCCGGTCGCCTTGATCTCGACGAGGACCTCACCGTCCCTGGGGCCATCGAGTTGGACCGTCTCGAGCGTTAGCGGCTCTCCGGCCTTAAAAGCGACGGCAGCACGAGTTTCCACGATCCCCTCTCCCTGGATTGACCTCTTGATGGCAATGAACCTCTGGACAGCGCACGACCCTATTCGTAGCGCGGAGCGCCCGGCTCGTCCAGGAAAGCGGCGGCGCGCGGCTTCCTGCGTAAAACACCTTGTTTGCCGCGAGCGCCCCGTATGAATATGGCAAAACCGCCGCCCAAAGACCGAAACTGCCTGCGGGAGAAAGAATGCGCATCCCGATCCGAAGCTCTGCTTTGATCCTTAC
>JAFMSA010000809.1 GCA_017353855.1 Alphaproteobacteria bacterium | reverse complement strand
GCTTTGGCGAGACCGCCGGCGCGGCACTTGCGGCCCACCCGGATGTGGACAAAGTCGCCTTCACCGGCTCGCATCTCACGGGGCAACAGATCGTCAAGGCATCGGCCGGCAACCTCAAGCGCCTCTCTCTGGAGCTCGGCGGCAAATCGCCTGACATCGTCTTTGCCGATGCCGATCTCGAAACCACGGTGGCGGGCGCGGGGATGGCCGTCTTCGCCAATTCCGGCCAGATCTGCAGCGCCGGCACGCGGCTTTTTGTCGAACGCAAGGTTTATGACGAATTCGTCGGCCGCGTTGCCGAATTTGGGAAGGGCCTCAAAGTCGGTAACGGTCTCGACCCCGACACGCAGATCGGGCCGCTCGTTTCCGAGCAGCAATTGGAGCGCGTGACCGGTTATCTCGGTGTCGCCCGCCAGGAAGGCGCGCGCGCTGTTGCCGGCGGCCAGCAGCTCACCGAAGGGCCGTTCGCCAAGGGCTATTTCGTCCCGCCGACCGTCTACGCCGATGTTCGCGACGACATGCGGATCGCGCAGGAGGAAATCTTCGGTCCGGTGATCTCGGCGATCCCGTTCACCGACATCGAAGAGGTCATCCGGCGCGGGAACAAAACGATCTTCGGGCTGGGAAGCGGTGTGTGGACGCGCGATGTCGGCAAGGCGCATCGGCTGGCGAAGGGGTTGCGTGCCGGCTCCGTCTGGATCAACTGCTATCAGGCGATGGACCCGGCGGTGCCGTTCGGCGGCTATAAGATGAGCGGCTATGGCCGCGAGTCGGGCATCCAGCAAATGGATGAATACCTCAACGTCAAGACGGTCTGGATCAAGACTGCCTGATATGCCGGAAAGGGCGGCGCTGCGGCGCCGTCCCTGCCGCCGCGATTTCGATCAGGACCGCGGGACCCGCCCGGGCTAGTATTGCGGAGCCGGTACCCGGCCTCGCTCGGGGGAGTGCTCTCATTGCAGTGGGCGCGATCCACCCTGCGGTCCCGGCGAACTTCCGTCCTTTGTCTTTGAGCAGGGTTTGTTTCTTCATGAAGTTCGGCATCCACAACCCATCCTGGGTGTATGGCCCCGATCCGGTCGAGGCCTTCGAGGCGCTGAAAGCGAAGGCGCAGTGGGCAGAGAATCACGGCTTCGTCTGGTTCTCGGTGATGGACCACCTGATCCAGATCCCCGGAGTGGGCGCACCCGATGAGCCCTTCATCGAAGGATGGACCGCTCTGTCGGCGCTGGCGGCGGTGACGAGCCGCATCCGTCTCGCCACGCTCGCCACGTCCGTCGGCTACCGCAACCCCGCGCATCTGGCAAAAATCGCCGCCGGCGTCGATCTGATCAGCCGGGGACGACTGACGCTCGGCATCGGCGCCGGCTATTTCGAGACTGAATACCGGCAATACGGCTGGGAGTTTCCGGAACGGCCGGCCGTGCGCATTCGGCAAATGGAAGAGGCCGTGCGGCTCATTGTGTCGCTGTGGACCGAGAAGCGAGCGACGTTCCACGGCAGGTATTTCCGCGTCGAGGACGCCATTCTCGAGCCGAAACCGGTACAGAAGCCCCGCCCGCCGATCATGATCGCCGGCGGCGGCGAGCAACTCACGTTACGCGCCGTCGCCCGCCTGGCCGACGCCTGTAACGTCGGTGGCGATCCCGAAACGGTGCGGCACAAGCTCGCTGTGCTGCGCGGCCATTGCGATGCCGCACAACGTGATTACGGCACGATCGAAAAGAGCCACAACAACAGTTGGTTGCTCGCCCGCGACGACACCGCGGTCGCCGCGAAGCGCGAGCGGCTGGCCAAGCGCGGGCCATTGCGGGGCTTCGTCGGCACAGTATCGGAGGCCATCGATCTGATCGGCGTATACCAGAACGCCGGCGTCCAGCTGTTGATCAACAGCGACTATAGAAACGATCTCGAAACGCACGAACTCTTCGCCTCTGACGTCATGCCGCATTTCGGATAGGAGATCGTCGCCAACTGACCCGCCAAGGATCATCGGCTCGTCATGATCCCAGACGGCTGCCGCGTCCGGCGATTTCAGAATCCGGGCGGTTTCGCGGGTAGTGGCACTCACCTGCTTTTTTTGTCGTTCGGTAAACGGCTCCCGGGCGTTACGTTACCAGAAGTCGGCCTTACGGAGGACATTGGCGCAAGCCGATTCGGCGCCGTCGATCGCGCGCGAGGAACAGCCGATCGGCCTGTCGAGATGACCGGCAGATCGTAAAAAATCCGGTCGCATGATACGGGCCA
>JAFMSA010000223.1 GCA_017353855.1 Alphaproteobacteria bacterium | reverse complement strand
CCCCGCTTTACCGCATCGCGCACGCGGTCGATTGCCGCGACGAGCCTCGGATGGTCGGACTGACCACTGACGCCGAGCGAGCGGGACAGGTCCGACGGTCCGACCGCGAGCAGATCGACACCGTCGATTGCGGCGATCTCGTCGATCCGCTCGACCGCCGCAATGTCCTCGATCATACAGGCGAGGATGATCTCGCGGTTGGACTGCGCCATATGTTCGACCAGCCGGATCCGGCCGTATTCGGCGGCCCGGCTGCCGGCCGCCATGCCGCGGTCGCCAAGTGGCGGATAACGTACCGCCCCGACCGCCGCGCGGGCGGTTGCGGCGCTGTCGACATGCGGCACCTGGATACCCTGCACGCCCATATCCAGCAACCGGAGAACAAAGGCCGGGTCGAACCCGGGTGTGCGGACAATCGGCGTGATCCCGACCCGCTCGGCCGCCATTACCATCGACTGCACATCGTGCAGGTCGAAGCTGGTGTGCTCCATATCGATGAAAGCCGCATCGAAGCCCGCGAGCCCGATGATCTCGACGATTTGCGGATCGGCTATTCCGCCGACATGCGTGCCCAGTGCGAGCCCGCCCTCGCGCAAGATCCGTTTGACCCGATTTTCTTGCATTGCTTCCTCCCTTGCCGCAAGGCGGTTCAAGCCGCCCGCGCCGACCGGGCGCGCTGCAGGCTGGCAATGATCATGTCGGTGTCCATGACGTCGCCAAAGGTCATGTAGAAGGCGCTCAGCGACGCGTCATGCAATTCCCGGGTGAGCGCGGCGTTGGCATCGCTGACCATGATCGTGCGGAAATTCGTCATATTGGCGTCGCGCGCCGAGCTTTCGCAGCACACATTTGTGACCGTACCGGTGATCAGCACCGTGTCGAAGCCACGAGCGCGCAGTCGTTCGGGGAGCTCCGAGGTCCCCGGCAGGAAGGCGCTATAGCGGTATTTCCTGACGATTTCGTCCTCCGGCCGCACGTCGAGCTCCGGCCACAGTTCATGGCCGAGCGTACCTTCGGAGAGTGCGGCGATGCGTTTGTCGCGGAATTCATCCGTGGGAAGTTGGTAGGCTACCGACCATTCGGCAGAGCTACGCTCGTCATGCGTCATCCTCACCCAGAACACGCCTCCCCCGGTCTGGCGTATGGCCGCTGCAAGGCGGTTGACCGCGGGCACGATGTCGCGGGCGGCCGGCACCGGCGCATAGTCTACCGCATCGTTCATGAAAGCGTGCTGCAGGTCGATGACGACGAGTGCCGTGCGCGCCGGGTGGAGATCGGCAAAGGAGTGCTCCGTGCCGCGCTGGGCGATCACGCGCCGCACGATCGTCTCGGGAATGGTCGCGCCGTTCAGCTTCATCCGAATTCCCCCAGTCGATTGGGCCGGTGTCGGCGCCTGCGGGTAGAGCATTTTTTGAATCCTGCAGACCGCCCGGCGCCGCCGCCGGAACAGCATAGCGCAGGAGCCGCGCATCGGTTGTTAATTCTACGACATTGCGGGGGCCGGGGAGGGATCGCTGCAAGGCGCAATGTGTGCAAGCACTTCACCGTTATAAGGGTGATCTCGAGACCGGCACGCGTCCACAACCGCAAAAATCGTCTGGAAATGGGACAGCAGCCGACCATGCCGGGTGGAGTGCGGCTTGGATTGTCCGCGGCGAAATCGCAAATGCGATGCGCCCGGCGTTCCATTTCGGGGGCGTCGGCCTGGGGCTGCTGGGACAGGGCGCGCGTCTCGCAGCCATCTCCATCATCTGCCGCCGCCTTCTGTGCTACAAGTCGCGGTTCGGGATCCTCGGCACCGAGAGGCGGACATGATCCTGAACTTCGGGTCAATCAATGTCGACCTGGTCGTTCCGGTTCCACATTTGCCCCGACCGGGCGAGACCGTGCTGGGCGGGGATTACGCGCTGCTTCCCGGCGGCAAGGGAGCCAATCAGGCGCTGGCGGCCCGTCGCGCGGGTTCTGAAGTAATCCTCGCGGGTGCGGTTGGGCGGGATGCCTTTGCCGGGATCGCGCTGGATCTGTTGCGGCGCGACGGTGTGGATCTGCGTCTGCTGCGGGTTGTCGAGCGGCCGACCGGCTGCGCGGCAATTGCGGTTTCGAGCGCCGGAGAAAACGCGATCGCAGTGGCGTCGGGGGCCAATGCGAGCGCCCGTTCTGAGCAAGTCCCCGACGAATTCCTTGTCGCCGAAGCGATTGTGCTCGTTCAGATGGAGGTGCCGCGCGGCGAGACGGAAGCCTTGATAGCGCGAGCGCGAGCACGCGGTGCGCGCTGCATACTCAATCTGGCACCCGCCGTGCCGATCGACCCCGGGCTGATACCGGCAATAGATCTGCTCGTCGCGAATGAAGTCGAGATCGCGAGCACGGGGTACGAACCCTCCGAGCTTGCCCGCCGCTTGCAGCGAGGGCTGGTCGTCACCCGCGGGGCCGAGGGCGCAGTAGCCCTTCTGGCCGATGGCAGCCGGTTCGACGTGCCGGCACTGCCTGTAGAGCCGGTAGATACGACGGGTGCGGGTGACACTTTTCTGGGTGTTCTCGCCGCGTCACTCGACGGCGGATGGGACCTTGAGGATGCCGTCCGGCGGGCCGGTGCCGCTGCCGGTCTTGCCTGCCTTGCGCGCGGCGCTCAGACCGCGATGCCTTATGCGCCTGCGATCGCCGCGGCGACAGACCGGCTGCCGCGGACCGGTTCCGCCAACGGCGGGTAACCAGGACGGTTGCCCGGTGGCATTACGTGGCCCGGTACGGGACGCGCTGCGAGGCCCGGGTCCGGGATGACCGCGCCGGCAGGACGCCTTTATCCAGAAAAGTGTTTACCTGAACGGGCTGGCGGAAGGCCGGTCCGGGATTTGATCGGGGCGGGAAGCGGAGGATTTCAGGGCGCCGGCCGGCAATGCTGGCGAAACTCGGCCAGGATGTCGATGTAGAGCTGACGTTTGAACGGGACGATCAGCTCGGGCAACCGGTCGGCCGCCACCCACTTCCAGGCATCGAATTCCGGGTGCTTCGTTGCGAGGTTGATATCTGCGTCGCTCCCGGTGAAACGCATCGCGAACCATTTTTGCCGCTGGCCGCGGAAACGCCGGCTCCACGCCCCGGCGAGCTCGGGCGGCAGCTCGTAGGTCAGCCAGGTTCTGCTTTCGCCCAGGATCTCCGCCTTTGCGGTACCGATCTCTTCCTCAAGCTCGCGCAACGCCGCCTGGCTCGGGGTTTCGCCCGGATCGATCCCTCCCTGCGGCATTTGCCAAGCCGGTGTCGCAGGCATGTCGATGCGGCGGCCGATCATGACCTCGCCCGAGCGGTTGAGCAGCATGATGCCGACGCCCCGCCGGTACACGGCGGCTTCTCAGTTGATCACGCGCCCGTTGAACAGCGCGATGCCGCGCAGCATGTCGACGGCCCGGGCGAGCTGGTAGTCGGCGGGCGTTCCGATGATCGAGGGATCGACCGTGCTCTGCTCGGGCGAGCCGTCGCTGGGATCTTCCTTCTTGGGGGCGGATGCCGTGGCGACCTTATCGTTCTTTTCGGGCGATTTCTCGATCTTAGCGGCTTCGACGACGATGTCGGGGTCGATGCCCTTGGCCTGGATCGAGCGTCCCGAGGGGGTGTAGTAGCGCGCCGTCGTGAGCCGCATCGCGCCGTGACCGGGCAGCGGAATAATCGTTTGCACGGATCCCTTCCCGAAGGATTTCGTGCCGAGCAGGATGGCGCGATGGTGATCCTGCAACGCGCCGGCAACGATCTCGCTGGCCGAGGCCGAGCCGCCATTGATCATCACCGCGACCGGAAGGCCGGCCGCGATGTCGCCCGGGCGAGCGTTGTAGCGCTGCGCGTCCTCGCTGCGCCGGCCGCGGGTCGAAACAATCTCGCCCTTGTCGAGAAATGCATCGGCGACGGAGACCGCCTGATCGAGCAGGCCGCCCGGATCGTTACGCAGATCGAGGATGACCCCGAGCAGCTTGTTGCCGGCCTGCTGCTTGAGGTTCTTCATCGCGTTGTTAAGGCCGACATCGGTCTGCTCGTTAAACGTCGTGATCCGGATGTACGCGATATTATCGCCCTCGAGATGAGAGCGGACCGATTGGATCTTGACCGTTGCCCGGGTCAGCTTGACGTCGAACGGATCGCGCCCCTCGCGGCGGATCGTCAGCTTGATCTCGCTGTTCACCGGGCCGCGCATCTTTTCCACCGCTTCGGGAAGGGTCATGCCCTGGACCGGGTCGCCGTCGAGATGGGTGATCAGATCGCCGGGCTTCAAACCGGCTTTAGCGGCCGGGGTATCGTCGATCGGTGACACCACCTTGACGAGCCCGTTTTCCATCGAGACCTCGATCCCGAGCCCGCCGAACTCGCCCCGGGTCTGGACCTTCATGTCGTTGAAATTCTTGTTGTTCAGATAGTTCGAATGCGGGTCGAGCGAGGTCAGCATGCCGTTGATCGCCGACTCGACGAGGGTCTCGTCGTTGACGTCATCGACATATTCGGCGCGCACGCGCTCGAACACCTCACCAAATAGATTGAGCTGTTTGTAGGTCTCCGACGAATTTGCCGACGACGCCGCACCCACATCCTGGCGGAGCGATAACAATACACCCGCCGCGACCGCGACGGCGAGAACACCCGAACGCTTCATCTAATCAATCCGATCGTCAGAAATCTCGATGAGTAGTCGTCTTTTCTCGTCGGTCCACGACAGCGGGAAACAGGGGCCGGCAAGACGATAGCGCTCGCCTGTTGGGCCTCGCTTTCGCGGGGTGACGATGACATTCGCAGGGCGGCATCCATTTGGCGTCAGTGTCCTCAGGATACCCGGCGACGCGGGCGATGATCAACACAAGCTCGCGGCGAGAGTGGCCGGCATCAGTCCGCCGCGCGGTGGAGCTCTGCCGCGGATAGCAAAGAGTGGCCCGTCATCGCGGCCGGCTTCGGCAAACCGAGGACGTCGAGCAAGCTGGGAGCGACATCCGAGAGCCGGCCGTCCTGCAGATGCGCAACAGAAGCGGGCGGGTTGACGACGATAAACGGCACCGGGTTGAGCGTGTGCGCCGTGTGCGGCTCGCCGGTTTGCGGGTCGCGCATCATCTCGGCATTGCCGTGATCGGCGGTAATGACGAGGGTACCGCCGGCCTCTTCAACCGCCGCGGACAGCCGGCCGAGGCAGGTGTCGACCGTTTCGACCGCCCGAACCGCGGCGTCGAGGCGGCCGGTATGCCCCACCATGTCGGTATTCGCGTAGTTCAACACGATCACGTCGAAACGGCCGCTCCGGATAGCCTCGACGACCCGGTCGGTGACTTCGGGCGCCGACATTGCCGGTTGCTGGTCGTAGGTCGCGACCTTCGGTGAGGGGACCAGGATCCGCTCCTCGCCCGGGAAGACCGTTTCACGGCCGCCATTGAAGAAGAACGTGACGTGCGCGTATTTTTCGGTCTCGGCAATGCGCAGCTGGGTCAGCCCCGCGTGTGATATCACTTCACCGAACGTGTCCTTCAGGTCGTCGGGCGGAAATAGCGCCGCAAGAAAGCGGTTGAGTTCGGCCGAATACTCGACGAGCCCCACGGCCGCGGCAAAGGCGATGCGCTTGTCGCGGGAGAAACCCGCGAACGCAGGGTCGACCAACGCGGCGGCGATTTCGCGCACGCGATCGGCGCGAAAATTTGCAATCAGCAACCCGTCACCGTCGCGCATGCCGGCATAGCCGGCAATCGCGGTCGGCGCGACGAATTCGTCGGTTTCGCCGCGGCCATAGGCAGCCTCGACCGCCTGAACCGGATCGTCCGCACTGAGCCCGCCGCCGCTCACGATCGTTTGATAGGCTTGTGCGACGCGATCCCAGCGCTTGTCGCGGTCCATCGCATAATACCGCCCGCACACTGTCGCGACCTGCAGGTGGCGAAGTCCGGCGACTGCCTCCAGGAATTGCCGCAAATACGATGCAGCCGCTTTGGGAGGCGTATCTCGGCCGTCGAGAAAGGCGTGGACCGCGACCGGCACCTCCGCTTCCGCGAGTATCCGGGCAAGGACGGCGATGTGACGCTGGTGCGAGTGAACTCCGCCGGGTGACATCAGCCCCATCAGGTGAGCCGTGCCGCGGCTCTGCTTGAGTTTGGCGACGAAATCGCGCAGCGGCGGCATGGCTGAGAGCTTGCCCTCGGCGATTGCCGCATCGATTCGCGGCAGATCCTGTAAGACGACGCGCCCGGCGCCGATATTGGTGTGACCGACCTCGGAATTCCCCATCTGTCCGTCGGGAAGGCCGACGGAGTGCTCGCTCGCTTGCAGACTGGCGTGCGGCCAGCGCGCCGCGAGCTGATGCCAGTGGGGTGTATGCGCCGTCTCGATCGCGTTGTCCTCGGCCGGCCCCCGTTCGCCCCACCCGTCGAGGATGCAAAGAACGACCGGGCGTGGACGGGAGCGAGATTCCATCTGCGGGCGACCTGTGGGATTTCCGAGCGTCCTCTATACCCGAAACCGGTAGGGTCGCGATAGCGTTGCGGCGTCGCGGGTTGCCGCCGATCGGCGAGGGGTGCACGCGACGGCTGATCCTGCTCGCGAGGACGCTGAGCCCGACTGCTCTGGTGCCCCGCTCGGGTGGCAGCGGCTTTTATTTCCTTTCGATGCGCCGTGCCGGGAAGCCGTTCCCGGTTCGACTATTTTATTTTAATTAATTCCCGCTCGGCATCCGCTTCGGGGCAGCGGCGGGATCTGTTGGCAAGACCCCGGGGTCGCCCGCGCTTTTTCCGCGCGACCGCGCGACAGGGCAGCCTTGATTTGAGTTCGAGCGGCAAGCCGGAGGAGTTCCGGTTCATCGGGGAAAACGGGGAGGCGGGCTCAATCCCGGTGATAGGGGTGACCGGCGAAAATCTGCTGGGCGCGATAGAGCTGCTCGAGCAGCATGCCGCGTACCAGCAGATGCGGCCAGGTCATCGC
>JAFMSA010000808.1 GCA_017353855.1 Alphaproteobacteria bacterium | reverse complement strand
CGGGATTTATTGCGTCTGGATACAAAGCAGCAAGCCGTGCGGCAAAGACGCATTTCCCCCCGCCCATCCGGCGAACCCGAACCGGCGAAGTGAGGCTCGGCATCCTGCGGCGGTGGCCGTCTTTCGCGCAACCGGCGGGCAAGAATCGCACCGCTGAGCCCGTTGCGGCAGAACCTCTGCGGGCACCATCGGCGCCGGGCGTGCTGACGGTGGTCCGCGACAGCCGCTTAGGAATTGGCGGTGCGACTGCGATAAGGGCACTCGACGCTATGACTCGGGCATTCCCGGTCCCGCATCGGGGACGGGGGCATCGCGCCCGCAACCATTCGAAGCGCTGCTCGACACACTGCACTGGGGCTTTTACCCGGTGCGGCTGGCAGGGCCGGCTTGATTTTCGGCTGTGGAGCGAGGAGCTCGTTCGGCGGCCTCTTCAGGCCGAAGACGAGGCGACTGCGGCCTTCCAAAGTGCGGCGGGCTGCCGCGGCTGTGATGACCAGAGTGCGCCGAGCGCGTGCAACCTCCCTGGGTTGAATCATCGGGATAAGCGACGTGCTTAAGGCGATTACCTGTTCTTATACAAGCGAGTGCTCCCCGTCAGCGCGTCGTGCGATACAAGCCGAGCAACAAGGTTGCCTGATGTGGTTTGGCGCTCGAAATACTGCGGCAAGGTGCCGGAAGGACCGATCGAGGCGCGGCTCAAGAGGATCATCGTCCAGTCGTGTGGTTCAGAGAAAATTCACGACGGCCGCCGTCGCCCCGCCCTAGGAGACCCGGCAGAAGGATGCAGGGTAGCGGGTACACCGCCGACAATCGGTATCACCCGGCCCGCTGGCTCCGGTGATTGGCGGCTGTGCCAAAAAAGCGGATAGATGTGATTATCCGCAACAACCACTGCCGGGAGAGCGCGTCATGCCGCAGTTCCGCATTGGCATAGATCTCGGCGGCACCAAAATCGAGGGTGCCGCGATCGACGGATCGGGCGTGGTGCGCATACGCCGGAGGGTTGCAACCCCGGTGCAGGACTATGGCGGAACGATAGATGCGATCGTCGCTCTGATCGGCGGAATCGAGCAGGAGATTGGCGGCGCTGCTACGGTCGGGGTCGGCATTCCGGGTGCGCTCTCGCGCAAGACCGGCTTGGTTAAGAACGCCAACTCCACCTGGCTGATCGGTCGGCCGTTACAGCGCGATATCGAGGCGGCGCTCGGGCGACCGACGCGCCTGGCCAATGATGCCAATTGCTTTGCGTTGTCGGAGGCCATCGACGGCGCAGCAGCCGGGATGCGGACGGTGTTCGGGGTCATTCTGGGCACGGGAGTGGGGGGAGGGATCGTTATTGACGGCCGAGTTCTTGTCGGTGCCAACGCCGTCGCAGGGGAATGGGGACACAACCCGTTGCCCTGGCCGAGCCCCGACGAAATTCCCGGACCACAATGCTATTGCCGCAGATCAGGTTGTCTGGAGACCTTTCTTTCGGGACCGGGGTTGGCGGCCGATCATGACCGGCATTATGGCAAACGCCTCAGCGCGACCGACATCGCCCGTGCGGCCGACAGCGGCGAGCCCGAGGGCCGCGCCACGCTCCTGCGCTATATGGACCGTCTCGCGCGCGGCTTGTCCTCGGTCATCAACTTGATCGATCCCGACGTGATTGTCCTGGGAGGCGGCCTCTCCGCGATCGGCGTGCTCTACAAACAGGTGCCACGTTTGTGGGAGCGATACGTCTTTTCCGACCACGTCGTTACGCCGCTCCTGCCGCCGGTCCACGGCGACTCCAGCGGGGTGCGCGGCGCAGCCTGGTTGTGGCGGCCGGAAGAGGCGCCTTGACGGCGCCGTGCCGTGATTGCGGGAGCTCCGGCAGCGAGATCGCGCCTGCGCGCCGCCCTGCCTGCGGTTTTACCTAGACCCGCGGCAAGCCTCGCCTTGAGGGCGCGGGAAGATATCGCTTTGTACTGGTTTCAGATCAAACGAACGCTGGAATGCAGGACTTCCGTATCGGAAGCCCGCCGACAGGCGGTGACGGACAAGGGCGCCAGCGCGATAATCGCTGCCGGACCCGATAAACATAAATCATACTCCATGCCGTTCTCGCGCCCAGAGTGATCCTCGGCGCGGGGCCCTCAGAGGCGAGGCAGGGGGCTCACCCTAGCACCGCGGCTTGGGCAACGGTTCAATGTCCTCCATCTTGGCGCGTATCGAATATTCGCCGTAATCGATCACCATGTCCTGCGAAACGCCGTTATCGAGAA
>JAFMSA010000222.1 GCA_017353855.1 Alphaproteobacteria bacterium | reverse complement strand
TTTCGATCGCGACGCGGTAGGCGGTGCTCCCGCGACCCCTGTACCCTTTGGCGAGACCGAGAACCTTCTTGTGACGGGCATGGGTCGTAACCCCCCGTTTGACACGCGCCATCTCTCACCCCCGCAGGTAAGGCATGTAGGTCAACACGAGATTGGCGTCGCCTTTCTCGAGCGTCTTCGTGCCGCGCGCCTTACGCTTTGCCTGCTTGTCTTTGTTGATCAACAGATGGCGCTTTTGGGAGTGCGCCACCTTGATCTTCCCGGTCGCGGTGCGGCCGAAACGCTTCTTGGCGCCGCTCTTTGTTTTGAGTTTGGGCATCTCGATATCCGTGTCAGGGGCTTGCCGCGCGGAGGCACGCCTCGTCAACGTCACCCGCCGCCCATTCGAGGCGCGCTATATAGCGAGGCCGCCCGCCGAAAGCAAGGAGCGAGCAGACGCCATGCGCTCACCGGCAGTCGAGTGGGATAGGCCGGCCGCACATTTCGGGACCAGCTTCGCCTCGCGAGCAGGCGCGACAAGAACCGGAACACCCCTCTGTCGCAGCTGCGCCCGCGGCCGCTTGACGGCGACCGCACCCCGCTCGGGGCGAGAAGTCGAAGTAAGCCAGGCATCAATCAGGTTGCGAGGCCGAGCACCCCCGCCATTGCGGCCTCCGGCGCATCTGCCGGGCAAACGGCGTCACCCGATCCTCGATCCGCGCCGCGAGGCGGCGCGAATAACGAGCCGCGGCTTCCCGATTACCAAGGCGGGCCTTGCGTGAGAATCCTCACCCGGCTTGGCACGGGCCGGGGGAGCGAGCCTCGTCTGGACCGGAGTGCGGGGGCCTCACGCCTCCTCGCCCGCTGCAGACCTCCGCGACCTGCGGCCGGCTACACGACGACTTCCATCGAGGTCCGAGCGATGGCGCGGCGCGCTCCGTTCAATTCACTTCACTTCTTCTTTGGGCGTTATGACGGGGTAAGCCGCCTGGCAAAGGCTATTTCGGTGACATGACCATCGTCATCTGGCGGCCTTCCATTCGCGGCATCTGCTCAACCTTCGCGATTTCTTCGAGGTCTCCACGGACTCGCATGAGAACGTCCATTCCCAGCTCCTGATGCGCGAGTTCGCGCCCGCGGAACCGCATTGTCACCTTTACCTTGTCGCCCTCCTCGATGAATTTCATCATGCTGCGCCGCTTGACCTCGTAATCGTGGTCGTCGATGCTCGGCCGCAATTTGATCTCCTTGACCTCGATAATTTTTTGCTTTTTGCGCGCCTCATTCTTTTTCTTTTGCTCTTCATATTTATACTTGCCGAAATCAAGAATTTTGCAGACGGGAGGGTCGGCATTGGGAGCTATCTCGACGAGGTCGAGACCGGCATTGGCCGCCATAGTAAGCGCCTCGCCGCGCCCGACGATCCCCACCATTTGGCCCCGCTCGTCAACGAGGCGCACGCGCACGACACCGATCTCATCATTGATGCGGGGCCCCTCGCGTGTGGGGGTAAAGTTTAGCGGTGGTCTGGCTATGTACAATCTCCTCTCAACGGTTGACGAGGTTCCTCTGCAACCATGCGCACTTCCTCAGGACGGCGACGGAACCGCCGCCTCCTCTTTCAATCTAGCGACGGCTTCGTCGAGCGCAAGGGCTTCGTGTTCCTTGCCTCCCAGCCGCCTCAGCGCAACCGAGCGGTTAGCAGCCTCGCGTCGGCCAACGACAAGCATAACCGGAATCTTAGCAAGGCTGTGCTCGCGCACCTTGTAATTGATTTTCTCGTTTCCGGTATCGACGGTCACTCTGAGCCCGGCGGTCGTGCATGCCCGCGCGACCTCGCCGGCGTAGTCGGCCGTCTCGGACGTGATGCTGGCGACAACGGCTTGGACCGGCGCAAGCCATAGCGGGAAACGACCCGCATAATGCTCGATCAGGATGCCGATAAAGCGTTCGACCGACCCCAGGACGGCGCGGTGCAGCATCACCGGGACATGACGTGCGCCGTCTTCACCGACGTAGCTGGCGCCGAGCCGGCCCGGCATCTCGAAATCAACCTGAAAGGTGCCGCATTGCCATTCGCGACCGAGCGCATCGCGCAAATAAAATTCGAGCTTTGGTCCATAGAAGGCACCTTCGCCGGGGTTGAGCGTATAGCTCAGCCCTGCCGCCTCGACGGCACTGCGCAATGCTGCTTCGGCGCGATCCCACACCTCGTCCGAGCCGGTCCGAACCGGGGGGCGATCAGCGAATTTAATTCCCACCTCCTCGAACCCGAAATCACGATAAATCGATAACAACAGTTCGCAGAACGCGATCCCTTCGGATGTTATCTGCTCCTCCATGCAGAAGATATGCGCGTCATCCTGCGTGAACGCGCGCACCCGCATCAGACCGTGCAGGGCGCCCGAGGGTTCGTTGCGGTGGCAGCTGCCGAACTCGGCCAGACGCAGGGGCAGCTCGCGATAGCTGCGCAGCCGGTTGCGAAAGATCAGCACGTGACCCGGACAGCTCATCGGTTTTAAAGCGAGGATCTTCTCGTCCCGGCTTTCGGCGATGAACATGTTCTCGGCAAAGTTCTCCCAGTGTCCCGAAGCCTCCCACAGGCTGCGGTCGAGCAATTGCGGGCCCTTGACCTCCAGATAGCCCGCGGCATCGAGCCGTCTGCGCATGTAATCTTCAATATTTCGGTAGAGTTTCCAACCCCTTGGATGCCAGAAGACGCTGCCAACCGCCTCCTCCCCCATGTGAAAAAGATCGAGTTCGCGCCCGAGCCGCCGATGGTCGCGCCGCTCTGCTTCTTCGAGCTGGTGGAGGTATTGGTCGAGCTCCCGCTGGTTAGCCCAAGCGGTTCCGTAAATGCGCTGCAGCTGCGCGTTCCTGGGATCGCCGCGCCAATACGCTCCGGCCACATTCATCAGCTTGAACGCCTGACCCAGACAGCCGGTAGAGGGGAGGTGAGGCCCGGCGCAGAGATCGACGAAATCGCCTTGCCGGTAGAGGCTGATCTCTTCGCCCCTGGGGATTTCGCCGATGTATTCCGCCTTGTAGGTCTCGCCGATGTCGCGAAAAAAAGCGACCGCCGCGTCACGCTCCCAGACCTCGCGGGCGATTTTTTCGTCGCGTCTGACAATCTCCCGCATCCGCTCCTCGATGCCGACGAGATCTTCAGCAGTGAACGGCTCTGCGCGAGCGAAATCATAGTAAAACCCGGTATCCGTCGCCGGTCCGAACGTGACCTCGGTATCGGGATAGAGCTCCTTGACGGCCTCGGCCATGACATGCGCCGCGTCGTGGCGTAGGATCTCCAGCCCTTCGGGCATTTCGCGTGTGATGATCGCGACTGCGGCATCCCGGTCGACCACACTCGCCAGATCGCGCGGCTGTCCATCAACGCGCAGCGCGATTGCCGCCCGGGCGAGCCCAGGTCCGATGGCGGCCGCGATGTCGGGACCCGCAACCGGCCCTGGAAACGTCAGGCGTTTGCCGTCGGGCAGGCTCACGGAGACCGGTGTTGAGCCGGCAGGGTCGCCGGAGACCTCGGAGGATATTGGCGGCAATACGGTACTTTCGTTACGCATGATCGATGCAAACCATGGATGCTTGCCTCGCGCGGCCGTCACATTGTGCAGAAAATACTGCCGATCCGCCATATCGTCCGGCTCTGTCTAACCAAGCCACCTTTGCATGGTGAGAAGACGTGTCGCCGGGCTCAAGTGATGTTGGACCGCTCAAACAAAGCGCAAGAGCGTCCCGACCTCGTTGCGGCCTTTGGTCAGGCTGCTGCGGCGTCGACGTCTGTCGGGTAGGGAAACAGCAATTCTTCGTAGACCTCGATAGTGCGGGCACACATTGCCTCGCGGCTGAAATGACCGGCGACGTGCGCAATACTGCGCCGCGCAAAGCGTTCCCGCTCGCCGGCATGCATCGCCAGCGCCTGTTCGATCGCGGCGCCGAGTGCAGCGGCGTCGCGCACCGGCACGAGCCAGCCAGTGACCCCCGGCACGATTGTCTCGCGCGCACCCCCGTGATCTGTCGCCACGACCGGCCGCCCCATCGCCTGCGCTTCGACGATAATCCGGCCAAAGCCCTCGGGGTCGCTCGAAGCCGAGACGACGACGTCGGCCAGCATGTAGGCGGCCGGCATGTCGCGGCAGTCATCGACGATCCGAAACAAGGCTCGGAGGCCTTGCTGCTCGATCAATGCTTCGAGCTCGCGGCGAAAACCCCGGCGCTGCTCGGCGCCGACGAGCAGGCAGCAGATGTCGCGCCGCTCGAGCGCCCCGATCGCCGCGATAAAATCGGGCCCGCCTTTCCATCGCGTGAGCCTGCCCGGAAGCATCACGACGGCTGCCCCATCAGGGAGGCGCCACTGCCGGGCGAGGCTCATCAGCCGATGTGCGCCGACCCGGGTCGGATCGAAGACCTGAAGGTCGACGCCGCGCGGGATCGTGCGCAACCGATCGGGTCCGACGCCGTAGAGACCCGCCACATGCTCGGCGACAAAATGAGAGATCGCGATGACCCGCTCCCCCCGCGCCATGACCGAGTTGTACCGGCGTTTGAGCGCACCTCGCGCGTCGTAGGCATTGTGAAAAGTCGTAACAAAGCGCCGCCCCGCCGATCTTGCGGCAGACCAGGCGCTCCATGCGGGGGCTCGGCTGCGCGCATGAACGATATCGATGTCGAGACGCCGGATTAATTCGACCAGCTTTGCGGCGTTGCGGCGCATCACCAGCGGGTTCTTCGAGGCGAGTGGCAGGGTCAGATGGGTGGCGCCTGCCCGGGAGATTTCGCGTTCTAAGGGGCCGCCGGCTGAAGCCACATAAGAGGTCCACCCCGCCGCAACGAGCGCGCCTGCGAGATCGATTGCGCCGCGTTCGGCGCCTCCGGAGACGAGGCTCGGGAGAATCTGCAATACCACGGGCGGGCGCCCTTCTGGCAGAACGGGCACAGTGTTATCGTCAAGGCGCATTGGGCTTGCCGTCAAAAACCCCCGATGAATTCGCCTGGCATATTACCACGTCCGGACGGGGCAACACTGGCGTACCACAAACTCGCGGGACTGAGCCCGGGTATCGTCTTTCTCGGCGGGTTCCGTTCCGATATGACGGGCACCAAGGCGCTGTTTGTCGAAGATTACTGCCGCCGGCGTGGTCGGGCCTTTGTACGTTTCGATTATTTTGGCCACGGCGCATCGAGCGGCGAGCTGGTATCCGGCACGATCGGCCGGTGGGCGGAGGACGCGATCGCCGTGCTCGATACGCTGACCGAGGGACCGCAAATCCTTGTCGGTTCCAGCATGGGCGGATGGATCATGCTGCTCGCCGGGCTCGCGCGAACCGGGCGCGTCTGTTCCCTTGTCGGCATCGCTGCAGCTCCCGATTTTACCGAGGACGTCGTCTGGCCTCGGCTCAGCCCGGCGCAGCGGCAGGAGCTGCAGGTCACCGGTGCGGTCACACTGCCGTCGGAGTACAATCCCGCCGGATACACTCACCACCTGGAGCTGTTCGAGGATGGCAAACACCACCTTGTGATGCGTCAACAACCCATCGCGCTCCGCTGTCCGGTGCGGCTGCTCCACGGGATGTGTGACGATGCCGTGCCGTGGCAAACGAGCCTCTCGCTCGCCGAGCGCCTCGAGAGTCGCGATGTTGTGGTAACCTTGGTCAAAAACGGCGATCACCGGCTGTCGAGAGAGCCCGATCTTGCCCGCCTCGGCAGAACCTTGGATGAACTCCTTGGAGAGCCGCCGTCGTAACCCATCCCCGCCCCGAGGGGCGGGCTTGCAGCGCAAGCCGGAGCCCGGGTTGCCAGCCTCAATCAAAGGGGAACCGGAGACTACGTTGTTGAGAAGTTCAAGACCGACGTACGAATACCTCCTCGCCTCGCACCTCTCGAAGGCAGGGCCGCAGACAAGCCTGCGGATAGGCGTGAAACGGGCTCTGCTCAAATGCTGCTCAACACCCGCCACTCGGGACCGTGACGACCGGCAGAGGCTGCCCCGTCCCTGTGACGGGGCTCCCTTCCGCCCCGAAGGGCGGCTCACCCCCGAAAATCCGCAATGAGAGGCCTCTGCCTTTGCTGGGTATTGGCGCTCTTGGTCTGCTTGGGCCGCGAACAAGCCTCGGCGCAGAACACTGCGGCAGAGGAAGCCGCCCGGCGCGCGATCGTGCTCGCGCAGCTGCCGCCGGATGCGGCGAAAGTCTTGTTCGGACGCGAGAGCACACCAGCGCCCGGGCGGCCGCAGGCGATCGGCGGCTACGAACGCGGCTGTCTGAGCGGCGGCGTCGCGTTGCCCGCCGACGGGCCGAACTGGCAGGTCATGCGCCCGTCTCGCAACCGCGCCTGGGGCCACCCGGTCCTGATCGCCCTCCTCGAGCGCTTGGCTCGGAAACTGCCGGGCGAGGCCGGCTGGCCCGGACTTCTCGTCGGTGACATCGCGCAGCCCCGCGGCGGGCCGATGCTGACGGGCCACGGCTCGCACCAGACCGGGCTCGATGCCGACATCTGGCTGACGCCGATGCCAGATCGGCGGCTCACCTCGACCGAGCGAGACGAGATCTCGGCGAGCGATGTTGTCGCGGCGGATGGGAGCGGCATCGACCCGAAGACCTGGACGCCGCAGCACCGGCTCCTGCTCGAGGCAGTTGCCCGTGAGCCGCTGGTGGAGCGTATTTTTGTCAACCCGGCGATCAAGCGCGCGCTGTGCCGTGAGGCGGGGTCCAACCGCGGCTGGCTGGCGAAGATTCGGCCGTGGTGGGGCCACAATTATCATTTCCACGTCAGGCTTTTCTGCCCGAGCGGCAATTCCCAATGCCACAGCCAAGCGCCGCCGCCAGGCGACGGCTGCGGCAAGGAACTCGATTGGTGGTTCAGCGAAGAGGCGCGTCACCCGGCCCCGTCACCGCCCCGCAGGCCGCTACGGCTCGCCGACCTGCCGCCGGCGTGCTCTGCGCTCGTCGCCGGGC
>JAFMSA010000221.1 GCA_017353855.1 Alphaproteobacteria bacterium | reverse complement strand
CTGATCGCACAAGCACTGATGGAGACCTACCAGATCCGGCTCGCTCCCGGCGGATTTTTGCTCCCGTATCATCACCCGGCCGAGCTGGCGAACCGTGTCGCGATGCTCGATCACATGGCGCAGGGGCGGCTCAATTTCGGCGTCGCCGCCAGCGGCTTGCCGAGCGACTGGGCGATGTTCAATGTCGACGGCAATGCCGGGCAGCATCGGGAGATGACGCGCGAGGCGCTCGAGATCATCCTCAAGCTGTGGACCGAGCCGGAGCCGTTCGACTACTCGGGCAAATACTGGAAGGTGACAAAAACCGACCTGATGTTGCGGACGTTACGGCCTCACATCCGGCCGCTGCAGAAGCCGCACCCGCCGATCGGCGTGGCAGGTGTCAGCAAAGGGTCGGACACCTTGAAGCTCGCCGGGGAGCACGGCTTCTTGCCGATGAGCCTCAACCTCAACCCCGGTTATGTCGCCAGCCACTGGGAGTCGGTCGAGGACGGGGCGCGCCGCAGCGGAAGGCAGCCGAGCCGCGCCGACTGGCGGCTCGTTCGCGAAATCTTCGTCGCCGACAGCGATGCAGAAGCATGGGCGCTCTCGGTAGAAGGAATGATGGGCCGGATGATGCGCGAATATTTTCTGCCGCTATTGACCGATGTCGGCGTCATCCAGTTCCTGAAGCACGATCCCGACGTTTCCGACAGCGAGATCACACCAGAATATTGTGCAAAACATAATTGGCTGATCGGCTCACCGGCGACAGTTGTCGAGAAAATCGAGCGCATGTACGCCGAAGTCGGCGGTTTTGGCAGCCTCCTTCTCTTCTGCTTCGACTACAGCGGAAATCCCCGAGCCTGGCACGAATCAATGCGGCTGCTGGCCCGGGAGGTGATGCCTAAAGTTGCTCATCTCGTGCCGAAACCCGTGTGAGCTGACGGGAACTTTTTTGACTGCTCGACGGTCTTGACATGCGGTCGAGAGAGTCGATTTGTTGAAGCGCGGCAGGGCACGCAGTACGCATACCAGACCGGGCGCGTACTCGGACCGCGCGCCATTGCACGTTGCGCGGGGATGGGGCAAGCTGCCCCGCTCCCGGGGGTGTAGAAAGCGCGCATGGCGGACCGGGCGAAAAGCCGAGATGACTCTCAAATCCCACGCTTATGAGGGTGACGGTCAACTTCAAGGTGCTTATAAGGCTGTGCCGATGGACCGACAGGAGGCGCAGCGGCGGGGGATCGCGCCACCGGGAAGAGGGAACAGGCGCCGCCCCCTGCGGCAGGAGGAAGCCTAGTGCAGCCTACCGATATCGGTAACCCCGACTATTTTCACAAAGTCGTCGATTGCCAATGGGCCTGCCCGGCGCATACCCCGGTGCCGGAGTACATTCGGTTGATCGCCGACAGGCGCTATACCGAGGCTTGGGCGGTCAACTGGCGATCAAACGTCTTTCCCGGCATCCTCGGACGCACCTGTGACCGTCCGTGCGAGCCGGCCTGCCGTCGCGGCAGGGTTGAGAAGGAACCGGTTGCGATCTGTCGACTCAAGCGCGTGGCGGCCGACAACAAAGGTGACATCAGCCCCTATCTGTTCCCCGTACCGGTTGAGAAGAACGGCAAACGCATCGCCCTTGTCGGTGCCGGTCCGGCCTCGCTGACGGTAGCACGCGATCTGATGCCGCTCGGCTATCACTGCGTGCTGTTTGACGGGGACACCAAGGGCGGCGGCATGATGAGGACGCAAATCCCGCGCTTTCGCCTGCCGGAATCGATCACCGATGAGGAGGTCGACCTGATTCTCGACATGGGCGTGGAGGCTCATCTCGGGGAACACGTCGGAAGCCTCAAGGCGCTGCTGAGCCAAGGCTGGGACGCGGTCTTCATCGGCTGCGGCGCGCCGCGCGGGCGCGACCTCGACATTCCCGGCCGCAAGGAGGCAGCTGCCAATATTCATATCGGCATCGACTGGCTTTCCAGCGTCTCGTTCGGCCATATCGACAAGATCGGCCGCCGCGTCGTCGTGCTCGGGGGCGGCAATACGGCGATGGATTGCTGCCGCTCGTCGCGCCGCCTGGGCGGCGAGGAGGTGAGCGTCGTCGTGCGCAGCGGCTTTGAGGAGATGAAGGCCTCGCCCTGGGAGAAGGAGGACGCGATGCATGAAGACATCCCGATCCTCAACTGGCTGGTGCCCAAGGAATTCACGCGCGAGCGGGGGCGCCTCACCGGGGTGATGTTCGAGAAGGTCAAGGCCGAGTATGACGCGCGCGGGCGCCGTAACCTGGTCCCGACCGGCGAGCCCGACGTCCACATCGCGTGCGACGATTGCCTGATCGCGGTCGGCCAGGAGAACGCCTTCCCCTGGATCGAACGCGATATCGGCATCGAGTTCGACCGTTGGGACATGCCCAAAGTCAATCCGAAGACGATGCAATCGACCGTCTCAAACGTGTTCTTCGGCGGCGATGCCGCCTTCGGGCCTAAGAACATCATCTGGGCCGTGGCGCACGGCCATGATGCGGCGATCTCGATCGACAAATTATGCAACGGCGAGGATGTCAACGATCGCCCGCCACCCGGTGTGACGCTGGTTAGCCAGAAGATGGGCATCCACGAATGGAGCTACGATAACGACATCTCGAATGATCAGCGCTACAAGGTGCCGTGGCGCGACACCCTTGTTACGTTGAAAGACATCAAGGTCGAGGTCGAACTCGGATTTGACGAAAAACAGGCCTATCTCGAAGCGCAGCGTTGCCTCAACTGCGATGTGCAGACCGTGTTCACGGGCCAGCTGTGCATCGAATGCGACGCCTGCGTCGACATTTGCCCGATGGATTGCATCACGTTCACCGACGACGGCGCCGAAGAGGAGCTGCGCGGTCGGTTGATGGCGCCGGCGCTCAACCCCGAGCAGGACCTCTATGTCGGGGATTCACTGAAAACCGGTCGCATCATGGTGAAGGATGAGGATGTGTGCCTCCATTGCGGTCTTTGCGCCGAGCGCTGCCCGACCGGAGCATGGGACATGCGCAAATTCCTCCTCGATCTGACGCTGGCGGGCTCCGCATGCCGCAGCCGATGATCACCTCTGACGGACTCTGAGCCGATGGCATTACAGTCGAATCTTGCAATCGCCGCGATCCAAAGCGTCAACGACTTCGTCGTCAAATTCGCCAATGTGAACGGGTCGGGCTCGGCGAGCGCCAATGCGCTGTTCGCCAAATCGGTGCTGCGGATGGGGGTCCCGGCGAGTTCGCGCAATATCTTTCCGTCGAACATCCAGGGTCTGCCCACCTGGTACGAGGTGCGGATCAGCGAGAGCGGCCATCTCGGCCGGCGCGGCGGCGTCGACCTGATGGTCGCGATGAATCCCGAGACCTGGGACGAGGATGTCGCAGAGATCGAAGCCGGCGGTTACCTCTTCTACGATTCGACGAAGCCCCTGCCCCCTTCCAAATTCCGCGATGACGTCAACGTGATCGGCGCGCCCCTGACGGCGATCTGCAACCGCGAATACACCGATGCGCGCCAACGGCAACTCTTTAAGAATATCATCTATCTCGGCGTGCTGTCGGCCCTGTTGGAAATCGATGTCACGGTGATCGAAACGCTGATCAGCGAGCAGTTCCGCGGCAGGGATACGTTGATCAAGCCCAACCTGCATGCCTTGCATCTGGGACGCGAGTGGGCGCGCGAAGAACTCCAATGCCCGATCGGACTGCGTCTCAATCCCGCGGACAAAGTCGGCGACAGGATCTTCATTACCGGCAATGATGCCGCCGCGCTGGGTTGCGTCTATGGCGGCGCTACCGTCGCCGCCTGGTACCCGATAACCCCCTCCTCCTCGCTCGCCGAAGCGTTCTCTGCGCATTGTCATCGTCTGCGCCGCGATCCCGACACGAAGAAAAAGCGCTTCGCGATTATTCAGGCGGAGGACGAGCTCTCGGCGATTGGCGTCGTCATCGGCGCCGCCTGGAACGGTGCCCGCGCCTTCACCGCGACCTCGGGCCCAGGCATCTCGCTGATGCAGGAATTCATCGGCCTTGCCTATTTCGCCGAGATCCCGGCCGTCATATTCGACATCCAGCGCGGCAGCCCCTCCACCGGCATGCCGACACGCACGCAGCAGGCCGACATCCTCTCCTGCGCCTTGGCTTCGCACGGTGATACGAAGCACGTCTTGCTGTTTCCGCAGGATCCGCGCGAGGGCTTCGCGTTTGCTGCCGATGCGCTCGATCTGGCCGATCGGCTGCAGACGCCGATCTTTGTCATGATGGACCTCGACATCGGCATGAACGACTGGCTCGTCGAGCCGCTCGAATGGGACGACAGCCGGCGTTACGATCGCGGCAAGGTCATGACCGCCGAGTTGCTCGATAACGGGGTGGAATTCGGCCGTTATCTCGATGTCGACGGCGATGGCATCCCGTACCGCACCTATCCCGGCACCCATCCGGTGCGCGGCGCCTTCTTTACGCGCGGAACGAGCAAGGATCGCTACGCGCGCTACTCCGAAGAAGGACCCGATTATGTCGACAACATGCAGCGGCTCTTGCACAAGTTCGAGACCGCCAAACGATTGGTGCCGCGCCCGATCGCCAGGGCAGCGCCCGAGCCGACGCGCTTTGGCGCGATCTATTTCGGCTCGACCGCCCCTGCAATGACCGAAGCGCTGGAAGCGCTGGAAGAGCGCGGCATCCACCTCGACACGATGCGCATCCGCGCCTTCCCCTTCCACGACGACGTCCTCGACTTCGTCGCCGCGCATGACCGCGTTTTCGTCGTCGAACAGAACCGCGACGCGCAATTGCGCACATTGCTGATCAGCGAAGGCGATCTCGATCCGGCGCGGCTCGTGCCGATCCTGCATTACGACGGCACGCCGGTTACGGCGCGCTTCATCGTCAGGGCGATCACCGACATGCTCGACGTCGTCACGCTCGCGCCGCTCAGGAAAGCGTTGCCATGATCAAGAAGCTTCGCCACTGAGGCACAGAACTCGCAATCCCTCCGGTCTCCCACGCCTGTGGTGGTGGAACCGCTAATGAGACGCACATGACCTATATCGCCAAACCGCGGCTGCATCATCCCAAGCTTCCAACCAACGCGCTTGGCTTTACGCGGCGTGACTACGAAGGGGCGGTGTCGACCCTGTGCGCCGGCTGCGGGCACGACTCGATCAGCGCCGCAATCATCCAGGCCTGCTACGAGCTTTCCTTGCCGCCTCATCGCATTGGCAAGCTGTCCGGCATCGGCTGCTCGTCGAAAACGCCGACCTATTTCCTCGGCAAATCGCATGGCTTCAACAGCGTGCACGGTCGTATGCCGTCGGTGCTGACCGGCGCCAATCTAGCCAATCGCGATCTCGTCTATCTCGGTGTCTCGGGCGACGGCGACTCAGCCTCGATCGGCCTCGGCCAGTTCGCGCACTGCCTGCGCCGCGCCGTTAATATGGTCTACATCGTCGAGAATAACGGGGTCTATGGCCTGACCAAGGGCCAGTTCTCGGCGACGGCCGACAAGGGCTCGAAAGCCCGCCGCGGCGCCGTCAACACCGATGCGCCGATCGACCTCGTCGCGCTCGCGCTGCAGCTTGGCGCGTCATTCGTCGCGCGCAGCTTCTCCGGTGACAAAGTGCAGCTTGTACCGCTCATCAAAGCGGCGATCGAGCATAAGGGTGCCGCATTCATCGACGTGATCTCGCCCTGTGTCGCGTTCAACAACAATCCGGAATCGACAAAGAGCTTCGACTACGTCCGCGCCCACAACGAGACGGTCAACCGGCTCGACGTCATCCTGGGCCGCGATGAGATCACCGCCGATTATGCCCCGGGTACCCTCGAGACAGTCGTCCAGCACGACGGCTCAATCCTGCGGCTGCGGAAGCTTGCCGCCGACTACGATCCTTGTGACCGGATCTCGGCCTTGACCTATTTGCAGCAACGGCATGCTGCCGGTGAGATCGTCACCGGCCTGCTGTTTGTCGAACCCGAGGCCGGCGACATGCACGATCTCCTCGACACGGTCGACGCGCCACTCAACGGCCTGGGCGAGCGCGACCTCTGCCCCGGCTCCGCAGCGCTCGCCCGCTATAACGCCGCGCACCGCTAATGGCGGGCGGAATACCAGCCGAAAAGGCGAACGCAACTCTGCGAACTGCGTAGCCGCTGATCCGAGCCACGTGCCCGGGTCGCCCGTATCGGGCTGGCCAAAAATTTTTGCCGTGCGGGGATTTCGGCCGAGGATCTGTCAATTCAATTGCTGACGACCGGTGCCGGCCCGGCTGCGGCCTATGCTCAAGACCCCGGGAGGATGATGCGGGGCGGCGCGTCAACACAAGGGCTTGGCCCCGGGACCGCCCTGCCGTGCGCTGCCAACCGATTCGGCCGTGCCTCCCCGTCGGCGACAAGGGGTGTATGGGAAGAGCTGTTACTCGACACCGGGCAGCGGCGGCGGCACTGCAGCTGCAAGCCCCGGCGGGCTGGCGCGGTGAGCGGGGGCCGCAAACGGCACCAGGACCTGGGTCCGGTGATGTGACGGAGTGATCGATCCGTGCTGTGGGCGGACTGTCTGCCCGTGCCACGCGGGCAGGATCTCCTCACACTCGCATGGGCATCAGTACATAGAGCGCGCTGGGATCGGCGCTGTCGCGCACGACCGTGGGCGAGCCGGCGTCGGACATCAAGAATTGCACGCCGTCGCCGTCGATCTGCTCAGTAATGTCCAGCAGGTATCTGGAATTGAAACCGATCTCGAGCGGACTGGCCACATATCTTACTTCGAGCTCCTCCACGGCCGTCCCGTTTTCGGGACTGGTCGCGGAGACGACGAGAGTGCCGTTCTCCAGCGCCAGCTTGACGGCGCGGCTTTTCTCGGTCGAGATCGTCGATACGCGGTCCACCGCCTCGGCGAAGGATTTGCAGTCGACCTCGAGCACCTTGTCGTTATTTCCCGGGATCA
>JAFMSA010000220.1 GCA_017353855.1 Alphaproteobacteria bacterium | reverse complement strand
GGCGACGCGCGACGAATACTTCGCCTATATGAAATCTCTGGTCCTGCAGCACGGCGGCCTCTTACCCGAGGCTTCGCTCGGCGGGCGCCGCGGCCTGGTGATCGTCGACTTTGTCGTCCGCGACGACGGCACTATCAAGCGGATCAACGTGCGAAGCAGCTCGGGTTATCCCGACATCGACAACCGGGTGGCGCAAATGGTCGCTGCGGTCGGACGTTTCCCGCCCTTGCCGCAATGGTTTCAGGGGCCGGAGTTGCCGATCGAGTTCTACTATTCGTTCCCGTAAGGGCCGGCGCGTTGGCGTTTGAGATCCTGGCGCAGGCGCTCGCGGCCGCGCGAGAGGTGCTGCGTCACCTCGGCAACCGAAATCTCCAATATGCCTGCTGCCTCCTCGTAGGAGAAATCATCCACCCCGACCAGGAACAGAACTGATCGCTCCGCTTCGGGGAGCCTTGCGAATGCGCCGAGCAGGTCCGGGTCGTCGGCATGTTCGCGTACCGGCGTCGAGCCGCCGCAGAGCGATCCTCGGGCTTGCCGGGCAAAGCGGCGGTAGAGCATCGCATAAAGCCGGTTGCGCAGATCTCCGCGGGTTTGCAGGCTGCCCCGCCTGGCGAGCACGCGTTCGAGACAGTACTGGATGAGCTCGTCGGCTCCCTCGCTATCGCCTTGCTGCAACACGCAACCGAACCGGCGCAAGCCGGGTATGAGCGCCTCCACGGCCGCCGGCTCGTCCGCGAACGCGTCTGCGGCGGAGAGCCCCCTGTCGACCGGCCGCGGTAATATGCGTCTTGTCGGCAACGGGTATGACAAAATATTGGCGATCCGTCCGCTCAATGTCGATCGTCTCTGCTATTGATGATTCGAACCGCATGAAAATGATTTACCTTGCAAGAGCTTAAGCGCTGCGGACTTCAGCTCTCAAGTGAATTACGCGTTAATTTATAACTTATATGTTACTTTTCGCCCGTGGGAGGTTGAGGTACGTAAAGTTGCCGACCGACGATCGGGAGACCGGCTATGCCAAGCCGTGCACGCCGCGTCCTTGTTGTCGAGGACGATAACGAGACAGCCGAGCAGCTGGTGGACTGCCTGCAGGCAAACGGTTACGGCGTCGATCTGGCCAGGGATGGCGAGGACGGGCTGACGCGCGCCCTGTCATCCGACTACGTCGTGATTACGGTGGACAGGATGCTGCCGCGCCTCGACGGGCTGGAGATTATCCGGCGACTGCGGGAGAACGGGGTTGTGACGCCGGCGCTGATCCTGAGCGCGCTCGGCGAGATCGATGAGCGGGTGCGCGGGCTGCGCGCCGGCGGCGACGACTATCTGGTGAAGCCGTTCGCGTTCCGGGAGATGCTGGCGCGGGTCGATGCGCTTGCCCGCCGCAGCGCAACGGTCGTCAAGGAAACGATGCTGCGTGTCGGTGATTTGGAAATCGATCTGCTGGCCCGCGTCGTCCGCCGCGGCGGACGCGAAATCGAGCTGTTGCCGAGGGAATTTCGACTGCTGGAGTATCTGGCGCGGAATGTGGGCCAGGTCGTATCGCGAACGATGCTGCTGCAGCATGTGTGGGACCTGCATTTCGATCCGACGACCAACGTCATCGACGTTTATGTCGGCCGGCTGCGCCGAAAGATCGATACCGGGCATGGCTACCCGCTGATCCATACTGTCCGCGGCATCGGGTTTTGCCTCCGTGCTGCTGAGTAAGACCCTTCGGTCCTCGACACTGAGGCTGGCGTTTATCTATGTCTTTGTCTTCAGCGCCTTGATCTTTGGATTGTTGGGATACGTATATTGGTCAACGCTCTCCTATCTTTACGAGAAGTCAGATCGCGCGACGACGGCGGAGCACACGCTGCTGTTGGACGATCTCGACCGGTTTCGGGCGAAGATCGCGATGGGTCTCGGCACCGGCGCCGGGTTGTTCCTGCTGCTTGCGACAGCGGCCGGGATATCGACGTCGCGGCGCTCGGTTGCGCGGATCGAGGCGATCAACTCGAGCAGCCGGAAGATCATGAGGGCGGGGCTCGGCGAGCGGATTCCGGTCCGCGGGACCGGAGACGAGTGGGACGGGCTGGCCGAAAACCTCAATTCGATGCTCGACCGGATCGAGGAGCTCGTGGAGACCAACAAGCAGGTGAGCGACAACATCGCACACGATCTGCGCACGCCGCTGGCCCGCATGCGGGGGCGATTGGAGAGGGCCTGCAATCAGGAGCTTGATCTTCGCCAATACCGTTCACTGGTCAACAACACCATCGCCGAGCTCGATGAAATCCTGCGGACTTTTTCCTCGTTGCTCCGCATTTCTCGAATTGAAGCAAGCGAGCGCCTTGCCGGGTTCCGGCCGCTCGATTTGAGCGGGCTTACCCGCGAGGTGGTTGAGCTGTTCGAGCCTTCGGCGGAAGAAAAGGCGATCGAGCTGAAGCTGTCGGAAACCCGGCCGATATACGTGGTGGGCGATCGCGATCTGTTATTCGATGCCGTCTCAAATCTCATCGACAACGCGATCAAGCACGGCAGCAAAAAGAGCAAGGTCGGGATCGCCGTCCGCTGCGGCGGTGAGGGACCGGTGCTGTCGATCGCCGACCGCGGTCCGGGGATCCCGGTCGAAGAACGCAACAATGTCTTCAAACGTTTTTACCGCCTCGAGCGCAGCCGGAAGGGCCCCGGCAACGGGCTCGGCCTCAGTCTGGTCGCCGCCGTCGCCCATCTGCACGACGCCCGCATCGAGCTGGCGGATAACGCGCCGGGTCTGAGAATAGCGCTTCACTTTCCGTGCCTCGAAAGCGAGCTTCACGACGGGTATGATGAGCGGTCTAACCCGCCGCTTCCCTGAAGGGAGGGGCTTCCGGCGCACGCCGGCCCCGGGGTTACCGCGCCAGCCGAAAGGAGAGCGGAGACCAGGTCGTCCGCAAAGTTCAAGACCAGCCTCCGGATGCTTCCTCAGTGGACACGAAACGGGTCATGCTCAAACGCTTCCCCCTTTTCGGCGGGCTTATCGGCAGTTCGGCTCGACACAGAACGGAGCGCGCCTCCTCCTGGCCCTGACGGGGGAGGTTTCCGGCGCCGGGAGAATTCTCTTGAGGAGACGAAACTCGTGACAGTTGCGGTCGATCCGATCGTCACCTCGGTGATCCAGCACCGGCTCCTGGCGATCGTCGAAGAGATGGGCGAGGCGATGCTTCGCACCTCCTATTCGCAGATCCTGAATTCGAGCCGCGATTTCTCGACGGCGATCTGCGACCTCGACGGGAGGCTCATTGCGCAGGCCGAGCATGTGCCGATCCATGTCGGCGCGTTGCCTTATGCGGCAAGGGCGATGACCAGGTTCTTTGCCGGCGACATCCACGAGGGCGATGTCTTCCTGCTTAACGATCCCTATCACGGCGGCAACCACCTGCCCGACCTGACTGTCTTCGTGCCGGTTTTCGAGGGCGAGCGCCCGCGTTTCTGGTCGATCAACCGGGCCCACCAGAGCGATATCGGCGGCGCCACGCACGGCGCCTACAACGCTGCCGCGACCGACATCTGGCAGGAGGGCATCCGGATCCCGCCGCTGCGCCTTTACGATCGCGGCGAGGTTCGCCGCGACCTGCTTGAGATGATCGCAACCAATGTCCGCCACCCGCGCGATTTCCGCGGCGATCTCGCCGCGATGACGGGCTCGGCGCATGTCGGCGAGCGGCGGCTCCTGGCGCTCGCGGCGGAGTTTGGCTGGCCTACCGCCACTGCCGCGATCGAGGCGGTGCTCGACGGTGCCGAACGCCAGACCAGGGCGGTGATCTCGCAATGGAAGGACGGCGTCTATTACGGCGAAGCTCTGCTTGACGACGACGGTCGCGGCCACGACGACATTCCCATTCGCGCGACCGTAACCAAGCGCGGCAGCGATCTGACGATCGACCTCTCCCGATCGCACGAACAGGTCGCGAGTTTCGTCAATTCCTCCTACCCCAATATGTTCTCCGCCGTGGTCGTAGCGCTGTCGTATCTGATCGATCCTGACACGCCGAAGAACGACGGGACCTTCCGTCCGATCGCGGTGATCGCGAAGCCGGGGACCGTGGTCTGGGCCAATCCGGGCGCCCCGGTCACGCTCGCCACGAACCATTGTGCGCAGGAGATTCTCGAGGCGATCGTCAAGGCGCTGGCGACCGCCTGCCCGGACCGCGCGATGGCCGGCTGGGGGCGGCGATTTCGCATCGCGATCCAGGGTACCAATCCGCGATCCGGCAGACCGTTCATCTGGCATTTCTTTCAGGCACGGCCCGGGGGCGGGGCCTCGCCGGCAGGCGATGGCTGGCCGGGTGCCGGAGAATGGCAGGCGGCGGGAGGAATCAAATTCGGCAGTCTCGAAGTCACTGAAGTGCGGTTTCCGCTGTTCTTTCGCCGACATGAATTCCGGCCCGATTCCGGCGGTGCGGGCAAACATCGCGGCGGGGCCGGCGGTGTGGTGGAGATGGTGCTCGAAACCGCCGAGCCGGCGGTCGGCAACACGGCCGGTGACGGCGTGCGCCACGGGGCCTGCGGCATCCTCGGCGGCAAGGACGGGGTGCCGCATCGCTACACGCTCTACTCCGAAGGCCGGCCGGCGCGGGCGATCAGGACAAAGGAGGTCGGCCTCGTGATCCGCCCCGATGACGTCTTGGTCCTGGAATCCGGCGGAGGCGGCGGATGGGGCGATCCCGCCGGCCGTGACGCGGCGGCGACCGCGTGCGACATCGAGAACGGGTTCGTTACTGGGGGCGCCGGGTCGTAATGTACCGGATCGGCGTCGATGTCGGCGGCACGTTCACCGACCTTGTCGCGGTCGATGATTCCGGCAACGCGACGCTGGCCAAAACCCCCTCGACACCCGAGGACCCGTCGACCGGCGTGCTCGCCGGGCTGAAATCGCTGGCCGGCATGCTCGGCCTCGATCTCGCGGCATTGCTGGCGCGCACGGAGCGGGTTGTCCACGGCACGACGGTGGCCACCAATGCGCTGCTCGAGCGCAGGGGCGCGCGTGTCGGTTTGCTCACCACCGAGGGCCATCGCGATGTCATTGAGATGCGCGAAGGGCTCAAGGACGACCGCTACAATCTGCGGCTGCCGCCGCCACCCCAGCTGGTCCCGCGAAGGCTGCGCCTCGGGTTGCGCGAAAGGCTGCGCGCCGATGGCAGCGTCGAAACGCCGCTCGATATGGCGTCGCTCGACCTTGGCCTGCGCGTGCTGAAAGAAGCGGCGGTTGAGGCGGTGGCGGTTTGTTATCTGCACGCCTACCGCGACCCGCGGCACGAGCGTGCAACAGGGGATGCGGTCCGCAGGGGGCTGCCGGGCGTTTATGTTTCGCTGTCCTGCGAGGTGCTGCCGCAGATCAAGGAGTACGAGCGCGTCTCGACGACTGTCGTCAACGCCTATGTCGGCCCGGCCTTGTCGCGCTATCTCGCACGCCTCGAGCGGCGCCTCGGCGAAGCGGGGTACGACGGTCCGACCTTGATAATTCAGTCGCATGGCGGCCTCGCACCGGTCGCCGAGGCAGGGCGCCTGGCTGCCGGTGCGGTGCTTTCGGGACCGGCCGGCGGCGTCGCCGGCAGTGTTTATGCCGCGCGCCTGCTGGGGCAAGGCAATTTGATCCCGTTCGACATGGGCGGGACCAGTACCGACATTTCGCTGATCGTCGGCGGCCGGCCGAGCCTCGTAGCGGCCCGCAGGGTCGCCGGCCAGACGATCGCGCTCAACAGTCTCGAGATTGCGAGCATCGGCGCCGGCGGCGGCTCGCTCGCTCGCGTCGCTGCCGGTGCCATCCTGCATGTCGGCCCGCAGAGCGCCGGAGCGGTCCCGGGGCCCGCCTGTTACGGTCTCGGCGGCACGGCGGCGACAGTGACCGACGCCAATCTGGTGCTCGGTTATCTTGACCCGGCAAGCTTTCTCGGCGGGCGGCGCCGGCTGGATCGGGCAGCGGCCGAAACCGCGGTCGACCAGATCGCCGCGGCACTGGGGGTCGCCCGGCTCGCTGCGGCGCGCGGGATTCACCGGGTCGTCAACACGACGATGGCCGAGGGTGTCAGGCTGGTCTCGGTGCGCCGCGGCGTCGACCCCAGGCAATTCGCGCTGCTCGCCTTTGGCGGCGCCTCGGGGCTGCACGCGACCGAGATCGCACGCCAGCTCGATCTCTCCCGGGTGATCGTGCCGCGCGTTGCGGCGGTGCTTTCGGCCTGGGGCATGCTTGCGACCGACCTGCGTTTCGAGGTTGTGCGCACGCATATCGGCGACACGAAAGCGCTCGACGGTAAGGCCGTAAGGCAGCTGTTTGACGAGATGGAGGCGGAAGGCTTGGCGCGGCTGCGCGCTTCGTTCGACGGAGCGGTGCGGACCAGCCGGTCGGCGGATATGCGGTATGGCGAGCAGGTGTTCGAGATCGCCGTGCCACTGGACGAGATTGATTGGACCGGCGGCGATCCGCTTCCCCAGATCGTCGAGCGGTTTCATCGCCGCCATCGGGAGCTTTACACCTACTGTCTGCCCGACCAGGAAACCGTGCTCGTCAATGCGCGGGTCAGTGTCGCGGGCATTCTGTCGGCATTGCCGCGGGAGCCCGCCCTGCCCTCCGCACCGCCGGCCCGTCCCCGTTGCGAGCGGCGGATCTACCTCGACGACTGGGAGACGACCCCGGTCTATGATTTCGGCGCGCTTTCCCCGTCGCAAACCATCGCGGGGCCGGCAATCGTCGAATCGGAGATGACCACCGTCCTGTTGCGTGCCGCAGACGAGGCGATCGTGACACCGCTTGGCTGGCTCGACATTACGGTTCCGGTTTAGCTGCGTGGCCAGTCGCGGCGGATCGGGTCGCTTCCATCCCAGTCGACGGCTGCCTGGCGCACCGCATCGAAGATATGCCGCCGCGTCGGCGTCAACTCGGCCATTTCGATGACTGTACCGGGATGGCCTTCATTCAGAAAAT
>JAFMSA010000807.1 GCA_017353855.1 Alphaproteobacteria bacterium | reverse complement strand
GTGCAGCAACGCGCTGGCGTTGTCTGCCTCGCGGTCCCCACCAGCGACCGAAAACGTCGTGCCCGGCGGCACGATCAATGGGCTGAGCGTGTTCGAGGTCGCCGCCGGCGACTGATCTGAATTGGTCTGCGGATCAAAATAATAATCCCGGACTGCCTGGAGCATCGGAGCATCGTCCGCGTGACGACCTGCCGTCGGGGTGCCGCACGAGATGCTCAAGAAGCCGGAACTCGCGCGGTCGGAGCGCGATCGGCCCCCTGGGGCTCTGAGCATGCGCGTCGCCTCCGCAAATCGCCGACTGCAGTTCGCGGTTGTCTTCCTTCACGGCCACCCGCGGGGCAGTGCTTCGATGCGCGCGAGCATAACCGTCGCAGCCGCCCCACAGGCCTCGCAGTCGCTGTCGCGGCCTGCAAGCACGCTAAATCGGATCGTCGCAATCATCGATAGTCCATCACTCCACCCGGGAGCAGGCGATCGAGAATGATCGTGTCCCGCCGCTCATTGGCAAGACGGGCCATCGGGAGCTCGGGACCAAGGCCATCGTGTGAGCAAACTCCACGGCTAAAGCTGGGGGGAAGCCCACACTTGACCCCCTAAGTCGGAAGGAGACTGGAGACTACGTTGACCGGGAAGTTCGAGACCGACGTCCGAATGCTCAGTTCGGACGTCTCGAAGGACAGGCTGCAGACAACCCCGGGGTGGGGGACGAAACGGGCTTGTCTCAAAAGCTGCCCGGCAACATTGGCGCGAGGAGCTGGAACGCAAGTTCCTCACTAGGGCCCTCACGGGCAAACTCAGGAGTCCCCGTCCATGGTCCATAAGACGGGTACCTCCCCATGGCGGAAGGCAGGGTATCCGCCCCGGAGACATTTGATGACCGGCTTCCTCGCGGGCGTGGCCAGACATGCGGGCCGTGTCCTCTATGGCGAAAGAGCGCATTTTTCGTGGGATCGGCTACCGCGAACCCGGGAAAATTCAGGTCACCCAGGGAGCAGCCCGAAACCCGGGAAGGTACCTGATGCGGTTCAAATCTCTATTTGACCGCCGAGCTCCACGACGCGGTTCGGAGGGATCCGGAAGAACTCGGTCGCATCCAAGGTGTTGTTCGACATCAGGATGAACAGCCGGTCGCGCCAACTCCAGAACGCGGGACGACGCGAGCGCGGCCGCAGTCGCAGCTTTTCACGCCCGATGAAGAACGAGGTCTCCATGAGATTGAAGTGGAGACCACCGGCCCGGCACTGCGCCAGCACGCGCAAAACGTTTGGCTCGTCCATGAAGCCGTACCGAATGCGCATGGCATAAAAGCCTTTGCCAAGTTCATCGATATCAAGCCGTTGTTCATCGGGTACATGCGGCAGGTCTTGCGCGTCGACGTGCATCATCACGACGCGCTCGTGCAGTACCTTGTAATGTTTCAAAGCATGGAGCAGCGCGACCGGAACCGCCGTCAGGTCGCGGGTCATAAAGATTGCCGTCCCCGGAACGCGGGCGGGCTTTTCGGGCTTGAGCCCCTCGACGAACGTGAACAGCGGCATCGCGTCGCGGCTGCGCAGCTGGGTAAGAATCCGACGGCCACGCCACCACGTCGCCATGATGGTGAAGACCAGCGCAGCGACTGCGATCGGGAACCAGCCGCCTTCCGCGATCTTCAATAGATTGGCCGTGAAAAAGGTGAGGTCGACGATGCCGAAGATGGCGAAGACCGGTACGGCGACGGCGAGGCTCCAGCCGCGACTGCGCATCAGAAGAAAGGCCAACCCAGTCGTGATCGCCATCATGCCGCTGACCGCGATGCCGTACGCGGCGCCGAGATTGTTGGACGACCGAAAGCCGATCACTAGGATGAGAACGGCGACGAGAAGCGCGGTGTTGATGCGTGGTACATAAACCTGCCCGATCTCTTGCTCGGAGGTATGCCGCACCTCGAGCCGCGGCAGATAACCGAGCTGAACGGCCTGGCGAGTCACCGAGAAGGCACCGGAGATCACGGCCTGCGAGGCGATTATCGTCGCGAGCGTGGCCAACCCGACGAGCGGGTAGAGGCCCCATTCCGGAGCCAACCGGTAGAACGGGTGTTCAATCGCGCTCGAATTGCCGAGAAGCACTGCGCCTTGCCCGAAATAGTTCAGCAAGAGCGCCGGAAAGACCAACCGAATCCAAGCGGTCCGCAGCGGCTTGCGGCCAAAATGCCCCATATCGGCGTAAAGGGCCTCAGCGCCGGTTACCGCCAGAAAGACGGCACCCAGCATGAAGAA
>JAFMSA010000806.1 GCA_017353855.1 Alphaproteobacteria bacterium | reverse complement strand
CGATAGCTCAGTCGCGACCGGATCAGCCGGGCGCGCAGCACATCGAAGACGTGCCGTTCTTCGAGCGCGCTTACATAGCTAATCGCGACAATCAGAAACAGCAGCAGCTTGGCATATTCGACGGAAAGCTGCCGCAGCTTCCTGGCCCCGGCCGAGATCCGTATAGACGCCGCCGATCAACACCCACAGGATGCCCGCAGCGGCGACCATGGGTTTGGATTTGCGAAGGTTTGTCGCCTCCTCTCTGATAACGAGAGCATAGGCCGCCGCGAAATCGGCGAGGGCGGCGAATCTAGCCAATGGTTCAGGCAGACCTGCCGTAGCCGCAAAACGCCGTCTGCGGCGTCGCGAGGATCGCACTCCCGATCAGGCTCAGGTTCAAAGTGATGCGCGTTCCGCCTCGCGAGATCGATCCCGGGTACCGTTAAGTGCTTGGCAGCTGGCGCGCGGATCACCCGTGCCGTCAAGCCAGCTAGCCCGTTGTCGAGCCAGCGCTGCGCACCTTGATCTCCATGGCCGACACGAAGGAGGGCTGGACCTACCTACCGCGCGGCGGTGCCGCGATGCAGACAACGTGCTCGGCCTCCTCGGGCTCCTTGCCGGAGCGAGGTGGTTGTCCTCTGATATGACAAGATGGCCAAGACCTTTGCCCGCTCGGAGGAGCGGGTCGAGGCGACCGCGTCTTCGTCGCGTCAGCTGATGGGGATTGCGTCAACACAGGCCCGAGTTTCGCGCTGGCCCCAGATGCCGCCCCCGGCAAGTTGTTAGTTTCCGGGTCCGAGTGACTAGAAAGGGGATTCCTCGCCGATATGAACACCTATCGCTGCCTTGGATTCCGTCTTCGGCCTCATCGCTGCTTCTCCCGTTCACGTCGCCCGCCATCAAAGCCAACACCAAGCTGCCTCCGATTTTTTTGCCCGCGCCAGGAAACACGCCTGCGGCCCCAAGGCGCGCTATTTCAATCAGAGGACGACGCCGGACGAGCCGCCGCCCTCGGGCGAGGTTATCGGCTTCGGCTCGCGTTTCTGCGAGGATCAGGACGAAGGCGGCACCGACGAACTGTTTACGTTCATGCGGTTCGGCCCGGATGCAACCGGCCTTGCGGGCGTGATCTGGGGTGCCGACGGTATGCCCGACGTTATCGCTGCCGGTAAATTTGCGGGCGACACCGATCTCCAGAACGGCCGCCGCTGGACGTGGCCGAACCGAGAAGCGCTCGTCGCCCACTGGAATTGCTTTCACCTCGCGATGATGACAATTTGGAGGTGTCATTGCGACGGGTAGGGTAGCAATGTTGACAACGGCCGGCTCGACTACGGCCGGCCTGGTACCAAATGTCAGGTTCAGAGCATTAGACATTGATTGTTGTGGCTCTTTAAGTCGCCGCCCAGCGCATAATCGGGCGCCGCGCCAGCGCGACGTGATCAGGAAGTAGACGATGCAGAGGCTCGGTGGGTGGGCAGCGATGCTCGCGGCTCTGGTGTTCTCATGGTCGTCGGCGGATGGCGCCCCGGCGATGCCGGCAACGTCTCGGCCGGCGCACGGCGATGTTGTTTATGTAATAGACGGCGGCTGGCATACGGAGGTCGCGCTCCCGGTGGCCGAGATCGGCGGGCCGCTGGCGCAGCTGGCAGCTACTTTCCTCGGCGCGCCCTATCTGATCTTTGGTTGGGGTGCGCGTGACTTCTATACGGCGCAAAACCCAGGTTTCGGCGACCTGCTGCGGGCGACCGTTCCGGGGCCCGCGGTAATGCTCGTCATTCCGTCCGGCGCCGCCCCCACCGCCTATCTCGACCCAGCCAATGTTTGGGCGATCTCGCTGTCCCGCCGGGGCGCGACGGGCCTATCACATTTTCTCTGGGATAGTCTCGCCAAGAACCAAACGGGGGTACCGATCCGCGCCGGTGACGGGCCCTATCCGCATAGTGTGTTTTATGCGGCGACCGGGACCTACGATGCATCCGACACCTGCAATACCTGGACGGCTGAGGCGCTGCATGCCGCCGGCCTGCCGGTGCGGGCCGCGGGCGTGATTTTTGCCGGTCAGGTGCTCGATCAATTGCCGCCCCTTGCCCTCCCGCCTGCGCACACCTCCCGCTGATCAGAGTGGCGGTTATCGCACGACGCCCCTCGGTGCCCGAACGCCGTTCCGGAAAACTTACCGTTACTGCTCTGCCGGCGCCGGGTTCGCTGACAATTTCGAGCGAACCGTCATGCAATTCCGCGAACCATTCCCCACGGCGGGCCATCTCTTCGTCGGC
>JAFMSA010000219.1 GCA_017353855.1 Alphaproteobacteria bacterium | reverse complement strand
CTCGTTCTCATGGTTGCCGGCCGCAGGCATCCAGGGACGGTTGCGGGCGCTGCGGCTGTTGTTTTCCCAGAAATCCCGCCAGGTCCGTACTCGGTCCTCGGCGAGATTAGCGTAGCAGAGATCGCCGTTAAGCAGGTGAAACAGGGGCCGCAGTCGCTCGACGCCGAGAACCGTATCGGCAGCCGCGGGCGAGCCGAGATTGTCGTTCACATACATCGGTTTCGCAGTCGTTAACCTTTCGTCCGGCTTGTACTTCCTGCCCAATGTCGGCGTGGCCTGATCCCCGAAACTGGTGAACGTGAACCGCACGCGGCCGCGCGGGGCAGTTCGGAACGTGCCGAACCCCGGTTCAGCGCCGTCGTGGGAGGCCCCATACAGATAAGCGGAGTCGGGCCGCAGCTGGCCAATTTTTGCATGATAGGCGTAGACAACCTGGCTCGACTTTGCGTCGGTGTAGCTGACCTCTTTCGCCGCCACGACGCGGTCGAGCTTCCCTTCTAGAGTACCGAGTACGACGCGGGGATTACCCACGGGCTGTAGCGTGTGCCAGGACACCACCATCTCCGACGCCGCATCTGCGCCGAACTGCAAATGGAGTCCGGTGACCGGCGGTACGGTCACCGAATCAGCCGATGGTGATGCGGCGGTCCCGGTCCGAGCGTCTCCGGTCCGGATGAGTGACGCTGCGACCGCGGCTCCTCCTGTGATGCCGGCAGCTGCGAGCAGCTTGCGACGGCTGAGCTCAAGATTCAAATCGATGTCTCGTGTGGTCATAAACGCGAAGTCGCTCCATGGTGGCCGCAATAGCTTATCGCGATTCAGTGACAGTTCGGCGAAACCGGTCTTCAGATCAGACCGCAAGGCCGTGCACGGAGGTCTCTGATCAAGATGAAAGCCCCCGTGCTAACGCGTGAGGGTTACGCGCGGAGACAGGTGTTGGTGGCCACGCTTCCTTCCTGGCTCGTGGATCTCGGAGTGCGCTTCCGAGATAAGCTTTCAGACCGGGCATTGGAAGACCTCCCGCGAGGAGGGCTTCCGAGTTTGAGATTAGCTGCTGCTGCCCGACTGCGTGGTTCGGCTAGCCGAATTAGTGTCTGGCTGCGATTGCGCAGACCGCGGCTTTCCCCCAAGTTTGTCAATGAAGAGTAGTGTTTCATGTGGAGTGCGACCACGGTCTGATGCCGTCTCTGTGCAGCAAGCCAGCGGCTACAGGCGCGGTAAGAATCGGTAAAACCGCCGGTCCGCATTCAGAGCGAAATAATGGCCGATCAAGCCGCGGAATTGCGCTGGCAATGGGTCTCAAGCTGATGCTCACTTGGAGCTTTTCCGGCATTTCATTTCTTCAGTCCGTAACGTCTTGCAGACCTCGAGCAATGCAATCGAAGTGTTTCACTGAAAACCGGAGGACAGCGTGGTCAAGCACTTCGGCGGTTGCGATCTGTTGCTGGAAACCTTCGGCGTCTCAGTAATCAGGGAAAGTTTTTCATCGCAGTGACCGCCTGCTGCCTCGGCTGAAGCGTAACCCGCCTCAATGAATCAGAGTGTGCGCTCCAAAAGCGGCGCACACTCATATTGGTTATTATAGCTCCGGCAATGCGGGCGTCGGGAGTAGCCCGACGCCCGCCGGCAGTGGCTTACTGACCGTTGTCGTCTTCGCATTGATCGTCTTTGTCCTCGCGCTGGTCATCCTGCGCGAAGGCAGGTGCTGGACCAAACCTCATGAATTGGGTTAAGTGCGATGCCGTCGTCACACTCGCATAGAAGGCGAAAAGCGGATCAGCGATAATTTCTTGATATCCATCCGCTTTCCCTCTCGTTTTTGTGCAGACTAATGGGGCTTGAACGAAGGAGCTGCGCTGTCCGGCCTTGGTCACTGGCTCAACTGGCGACGGGAGAAACTCGTTGACGAGGCGTAATTCGCTCAAGTTGTTGGCAAAGGCCATCTGGATTGACTGCCGAGTGCCGCAAGAATGCCATCCAGATGACACAGCATCTGCTTTAAACCGACTTCCCGGTTTGTGAATTCCGAACGGATTGGGCTCACTTATTGAGGCCGATCAACCTGCGTGCTGATGCCGCTCCCCGGCCAGTACGACAAGTCCGCTTTGATTGCCGCAGGGGCGGACATCAATCGCGACATAGTGGCGGCGATTTACTGGCTCGATCGCGCAGCGTTCTTCCTGGTGCCGAAAGATGAATTGACGATCGAACAGCAGGAGCAGCGTCGGGCCGGCAAGACTACGATTTCGGGGTGCGGCTACTCGATGGGGGGCGGCGAAACACTTTACCGCCGCTATTGCCGTCACCTGAAACAGAAGAGCTTACTTTTCTGCGTCGCTCGGTCCGCGGCGCTGCCGGAAGAGCAATCCGGCAGGACGTCGATCACTGTTCGACGCTCGAGGTCCACCGCAATCGTACCAAAAGCGAAGGCCTTTCCTTGACGCCCATTCGTCAATCCCAATCACCCGAGGAGAGCGGAAGGTAAACGCTGGTGCCGTATGAGATGCTCCAGGATCGGGCTTCTGTTGGCTGCAAAGCCCGCCCGCTCGGCCAGCGACGCCGTGGTCCAGCAGGCGCAAGATACCGGCCGCACGCCGTCTGTCGCGCACACGGATCGGCCATCCCAGGCCGTCGCTCGGTGAAAATGGTGCCGGGCTGGCGATGACCTCACATCCCGGACACGCCGGCGCGTGCTGATCTCCTCCGCCCTGATGACCCAGACGTCCTCAATCAAGGTCACTGACGCGGCTCGGATACTCGGTAGGATGAGCGGCTTCTGTTTCATGCCCCGGAGCGATGCGTGAATGAACACGATCCCACTCTGCCCATTCGCCAGGGTGACCAAATGTGCGCCAGACCCTTCCAAACGGCAACGTGACAGGCACCACGGAAGGCTCGGTGGCGTGAAGTTTAAGTTACGGTGCCCGCCAGCGCACCGTTCGCGAAGGGTCCGGCTCGTGCATCAAGCTTTGCGTGGGGTGAAACATCCATCGCTCGGCGTCCTCTGCCGCCTCTGGCGTGAACCGCAGCATGACATCCGATCGGCTCTTCCCCCGCTGACCATGAAAAATCGACGTTGCAGCTACCACATTGCGAGAGATGAGCCGCCGGCCCATCCGGCACCGTCGTCCCGGCGCCATGCTGCCGCGCCCGCTCGGCGGGATCGGGCTCGATGGCGCCGGCACTCGCGGCACCAACGGTTGTGCGCGGCCGCAGCGGGGCCGAGGGTCCGATACGGCTTCATGGCCGGCCGCCGTCACGCAGGCATTCGCGCTTCAGACGCTCGATTACTCGCTTGTCACCGCCGCCAAACGCAGCCTTTCGTTGCTCGTCGTACAGCAACCGGCACGAATAGGGCGGTTGACGCGCTGCTGTATCCGAGCGCTCGGCGGCGAAACATTTTTGCGCTGCCGGCGCCACCCACAAAGCAAGCCCGAGAGCCGATGCCATACCGATCGCGCCGACAAGGAAGCCGCCGTTTATCGCTTCAGGAAGTCGCGGCTCTTTCACGGTGGGATCGACGATGTTCATTCTGAATTGAGCCATGTGCCCACTCCCTTAAGGCCGCACCTTAGGCCGCCGGGGGTGCCCGATAGTCGTCGACTGCCAAAATGAACAGTGATTGCCAGTGCGACCGGACTTGGCACCGAAAAGTCACCGGAACCAGCTCCCCCACCGCGGTAAACGAGCCTGCAGTATGACCGTCGGCACGCTCCCCGAACGGCGATGCGCCAGGCGCCCTGTGAGCCGCTCGGAATCCGCTCACCGTCGGACCACATTTCTCCGTCTCCACGGACTCCTCTAAGCGCGCTCAAAGTAGCGCCGGATTTTGGCCTATGGGGCGGGCAGCTAAAGCTAGGGACGATTCGGACGGCGGCATGTCCTGCCGAATGGCTCGGTGATCGGGTGGGATCAGGCAACAGCTTGGGTGCTCTGGAACATAGACCAGAACGTCCTTCGTTCGGATCGGACAGCAGCCGCAAGGTTCGAAACCGTCCATCGCAGCCGCCCCGCGGCTTGATGGCGGCAGTTCATTACTCGCCGTCTTGGCGCTCTTTGACCATAACACTTTGCGGCACCTCGCCGAGAGCTTCGGCCAACCGTGACGGTCGGGAGGCGCCACCGAGCCAGGCGGCAAGCCGGTCGAGATACAGGTAAATTACCGGCGTCGTGAACAGCGTCAGCCATTGCGAGATCAAAAGCCCGCCGATAAAGGCCACGCCCATCGGCTGGCGCAACTCCGAGCCCGCACCCTGACCGAGCGCTATCGGCAAGCTGCCGAATAAGGCGGCAAACGTCGTCATCATGATCGGCCGAAAGCGCAGCAGACAGGCTTCGCGGATCGCCTGGCGCGGGCTCTTGCCCTCGCCGCGCTGCGCCGACAGCGCGAAATCGATCATCATGATGGCATTCTTTTTGACGATCCCGATCAACAGCACGATGCCGATGATCGCAACCACGGACAGATCGTAATGACAGGCCCACAATAGGATCAGCGCACCGACTCCCGCGGCCGGCAAGGCTGATAGGATCGTGATCGGGTGGATGTAGCTCTCGTAGAGTATGCCCAGCACGATATAGACGACGAGAATGGCGGCCGCGAGCAGCAGCGGCATCGTCGATAGCGAGGCTTGGAACGCCTTTGCCGTGCCCGCGAACGAACCGATGAGCGTGGGCGGCGCGTGCAGCTGGGCAGCCATTTGATTGACCGCGTTTACCGCTTGGCCGAGCGCCACCCCAGGAGCAAGGTTGAACGAAAGGGTCACCGCCGGAAACACGCCCTGGTGGCTGACCGTCAGCGGTTCGATCCGGGATGTGAAGTGCGCAATGGCCGAAAGCGGCACCTCGGCGCCGTTTGGCGCGGCGACAAACAGCCGCTGCAGCACGCTCGGGTCGCGGGCGAACTGGGGTGCGACTTCAAGGACGACCTTGTTCTGGTCGGTCGCGCCATAAATCGTCGCGACCTGACGCTGGCCGAAGGCGTCATAGAGGGTTTGGTCAATCAGCGCGGCCGACAGCCCGAGCCGCTCGGCCTCCTGGCGATCGACGACGACATCGATATGCGGGGCCGCGATCTGCTGGTCGGAAGCGACCTGGCGCAGTACCGGCAGCTTCTCCATCGCCGCTTCCATGATCGGCGCCCAGTGATTGAGCTCGTCGATATTTGTGTCGGTCAGCGTATATTGGTATTCGGTGCGCGCCAGCCGGCCTCCCACACGGATGGCTTGCGGGATCTGCATGAAAAATTTGGCGCCGAGGACTGATTTTACTTTCTTTTCGAGACGCTGCAGGATCGCCGGTGCGGGGTCGCGCTCGCCGTAGGGCTTCAACTGGCCAAAGATGTGGCCGGTATTTTCGCCCGGATTATAGGAATACGACCCGGCGTGCAGGAAGACACCGGCGACCCCCGGGTCATGGTCGATGGTGTCTAGAATCTGGCGCGCCGCCGTTGCGGTGTGGTGGAATGAGGAATCCTCACGGGTCTGGACCAGACCGAAAAAGAGCCCGGTGTCCTGCTCCGGCACAAAACCTTTGGGGATCGCGACGTAGAGATAGCCGGTCGCGGCGACCAACGTCAGCGTGACGACGAGGGTCGCGAACTGGTGCCGGAATACGAAGCCGAGACCGCGGTCATAGGCGCGCAGCAGCCCGGCAAAGCCGCGTTCGGCCGCCTGGTTCAGGCGGTTCTTGTGCTGCTCGCGGGCCGACTTCAAAAGCAGCGAGCACAAGACAGGCGTTAAGGTAAGCGAGAAAAACGCCGAGGCCAGCACGGCAATCGACACCGTCGCGGCGAATTCATGGAACAGCCGGCCGACGATTCCACCCATAAAAAAGATCGGGATGAACACCGCGATCAGCGAACAGGTGATAGAAATAATCGTGAAGCCGATCTGTCCTGCACCCTTAAGTGCCGCCTGCAGCGGCGGGTCCCCTGCCTCGATGTGGCGCACGATGTTTTCAATCATGACGATCGCGTCGTCGATCAGAAAACCGACTGCGATGGTCAGGCCCATCAGCGAGATGTTGTCGAGCGTGTAGCCGGCAACATACATGACCGCAAACGTCGCGAGCAGCGACAGCGGCACCACTAGGCTTGGGATCACCGTCGCCCACAGACTACGCAGGAACACGAAGATGACGAGGATAACGAGGCCGATCGTCAGCAGCATCGTGTACTGCACGTCGGCAATGGCCGCACGCGTCATCTCGGAGCGGTCGGACATCAGCTCGATTTTTACCGACGGCGGCAGCGAGCGCTGCAGTCGCGGCATCATTTCCTTTACGCGGCGAATGACGGCGAGGGCGTTCGATCCTTGGGCGCGCTCGATCGCCAACCCTTCGGCCGGTTTGTTGTCGTACCACGCGCCGACCTGGCTGTTTTCCACCCCGTCGGTGACCGTGGCAACGTCCCTGAGATGGACCGGCGCGCCGTCGCGGTAGGCGAGGACAATGTTGCCGTAGGCCGCCGCCCTGGCGAGCTGATCGTTGCTGTCGAGGCTGACCGCCCGCTCCGGTCCGATAATCTCGCCCTTCGGCAGATCCACGGTGGCATTGGTGAGTGCACCCCGCACTGCCTCGAGCCCGAGATGGCGGGCCGCAAGCGCGGTTGGGTTAACCTGGACCCGCACGGCATACTTCTCCTGCCCGAAGATGAAGACCCCGCCAACCCCGCGAATCATCGACAGCGGGGGCACCAGCACGTCCGAGATGTATTGATCGACCTTGTAGGGCGGCAGCGCGTGTGAGTGGATTGCATAGATCAAAACGGGGAAATTGTTCGGATTGACCTTGCGGTAGGTTGGCGGGCTCGGGAGATCCTTGGGCAACAATCCGCTGGCCGCGTTGATCGCGGTCTGTACATCCTGTGCGGCGCCGTTGATGTCGGTCGAGAGATCGAATTGCAGCGTGATTGTTGTCGTGCCGACCCCGGACAGCGAAGTCATCTCTGAAAGCCCGGGGACCGCGCTGAACTGCTGCTCGA
>JAFMSA010000805.1 GCA_017353855.1 Alphaproteobacteria bacterium | reverse complement strand
ACGTGGTCCATTGCGATCTTGCGGGCGCGCGCCTCCCACGGCAGAAAGCACATCGCGACCGCATAGCGCCCCGGCTCCGGAAGGCTTAGCCCCTGGCGCGTCGTCCAGTCGCGCAGCAGCCGGTCCGGCATTTGGATGAGACACCCCGCCCCGTCGCCGACCAGCGGGTCGGCCCCGACAGCGCCGCGATGGTCGAGGTTGACGAGGATGCGCAGACCGCGCGCGATGATGTCGTGAGATTTTCGCCCCTTGATGTTGGCGACGAAACCGATGCCGCACGAATCATGCTCGTAGCGCGGGTCGTAGAGGCCCTGTCTCCCAGGCAATGCCATCTCGGATGCTCTTCACCTGACGCAGTTGACGCGAACTCACCGGCCGCGCCGCCACGCAACAGCGGCACGCCTGCCATAATATGCACAAGATTTGCGAGGACGCGAATCCGGTTTAGCGCGGGGGTTAGCCCCAGAGCAACCGCTTACCCGCCCCGACGCGAGCCTGTCGGAAGATAGTGCCGGAGGCCGCCTCGTTAAATCTTGTGGCATAGTGGCGCGGGGGCGGAACGGAGGGAGGAAGGCAGCGATGGCCAAGGGCTGTTTGGTGGTGCGGGCCGAGGTCCCCGATGCGGCCGACCGGCCGGCTTTTGATGATTGGTATGCGAGCGATCATCTGCCATGGGCGATCAGGGTCTTTGGAGCGCAGCGAGGGTGGCGGTGCTGGAGCAAAACCGACCCGAGCGTGCATTACGCCTTTTACGAATTCGCCGAGCTTGCGCAGGCACAGGCGCTCGCCGGGTCCGACAAAATCAAGCCGCTGATTGCCGACTTCGACCGCGTGTGGGGCAACCGGGTGTCGCGAGGGCGAGAAATCCTGGAGATCGTTCAGGAGGTGGCGTCATAGCCCTTCGCGCCATCCGGCGAGCGCTTGCGATCACGGCCTGGCTGCTGGTTTCGACAGGTGCGGCCGCGACGGAGGACGATGTGAAGATCGAGACGTTCGACGCGGCGATCCAGCCCGGCCAAGGGGGTTGGTCGCACGTCGTCTTCGCGAAGGCGGAGCAGCCGGCGGTGCTGTTCAAAGCCCCGCGAGGCACATGGGACTGGTCCGCGACCAGCAAGCTCCGCATCCCGGTCGAGAACCCGGGCGACGAGCCGCTGCCCCTGATGCTGCGCGTCGAAAGCGCTGCCGACCAGTCCTTACGCGGCAGTGTAACGATCGCCCCCCATAGCGCGGGCGACCTCACAATGTGGCTCGAGGCACCGCTGCCGCGTTCGATGGGCATGGTCGGCGGACCCCCGCTGATGTCGGACGGACGCGAGCCGAACACGTGGCCCGTCAGGGCAACGGGGGGTTCGGTCGACGCCTCGCACGTCACATCGGTGCGCCTTGCGACATGGCGCCCTCCGGCACCCCGGCCCTTGACGGTGGGCCCGTTGCGCGTCGAGCCCCCGAGCGAGGCGGACAAGACCGCATATGACGGGATTGTCGACGGTTTCGGCCAATACCGCCCGGGTTCGTGGCCCGAGAAGGTGAACTCGGTCGATACGCTCCGCAGGCGCGGTGAAGAGGAGGCGCGGCAAATCGCGCAATGGCGCGCCCAGGCCCCCAAACGCGACCGCTTTGGCGGCCTCTTAGGAAGTGTCGCCTTCCGGGCGACAGGATTTTTTCGCACTGAGCGGAGCGGCGACAGATGGTGGCTCGTCACTCCGGAAGGGAACCCTTTCTTCTCGATCGGGATGGATACCGTGTCACCCGGCGAGGCGACCTATATTACCGGCCGCGAGTTCATGTTCCGCGATCTGCCGCCGCGCGACGGCGAATTCGCCGCACAGTGGAGCCAGCATGATGACCGCCGGGGCTTGCTGGTGCAGCGCGGGCGCGCCTTCGATCACGGTCTTGCTTTCGATTTCTTTACCGCCAACCTCGAGCGCAAGTTTGGCGCTGACTGGCGCTCCCGTTGGCGCGGGGAGACCGTCGCACGGCTCGAGGCCTGGGGCTTCAACACGATCGGGAGCTGGGGCGACCCCGGAATATGGGCGATGCACCGGCTGCCCTACACGGTGCAGCTGTCGCCTGAAGGCGAATTCGCCAGGATCGGCACCGGTCAGGATTGGTGGGGGCCCATGGCCGATCCCTTCGATCCGCGTTTTGCCGAGGCTGCCGACAGGATGGCGCGCAACGCGGCGGCGAAGTTCCGCGGTGATCCTTACCTGCTCGGCTATTTTGTCGATAATGAGTTGTCGTGGGGGCGCTCGTCAGGGGACCCGCATGCGCGG
>JAFMSA010000218.1 GCA_017353855.1 Alphaproteobacteria bacterium | reverse complement strand
CATTCCTACGTTGTTGATTGTCCTCCACCCGTGCAAAGCGAGATGTGAACTTGCTCACACAGGACCTGTTTTTTCGGTGGATATTCAACAACCGACGTCAACTCGGGCAGACGAGCTGCCGGCGTTGAGGTGGCTAACGCGGAGGGGAAGGGGGTGAGCTCGATCCGCCCTCGCCGACCAAGCACTGCTTTCTCTATCACCGGGGTCCGGGGTTCCTCCGCACCGACAGTCCAGACCAGAGCCATCACCCGCTTGCCACGCTCACGATTTGAGCACGCCTCGCTGCCCGGATCACCGCTCGGTTCGAGCCGAGCGCTTACGCCGGGCCGAAAAGTGTTGCCGCTCCTGCGCCAGAGCGCATGCCGACGTTGCCACACCAACCCCGCAATTCCGCCTTGTTTGGACAGAAGGGTAAAGGAGACCGTACGCCAGCTGTAATCGTCGGAGCGGCGACAGCAGCCCTGGCTTTCTGTAGAAATCGCCGGCCAGGCTCGCCAGCAGCCCGTTACGCGTGTTGAAGAGGTTGAAGCAGCTCCATAAAGATGTCACGGAGCACCGGCGTGTCGATCCGGTAGATCAGCCAGCACAGGAGGCGCCTGCCCGATTTTACGTTGTCAAGCCAGGAAATCGATGGTTTCGGCGGCGAAGGCCGCACCTGTCACCGCCATGACGACGCCATTGAAAACAGCGGGTCGATAAAGGCTGCGGCATCGCCGATGAGGATGTCGCCGTTACCTGTGCGACGCCGGAAAATGGTAGAGTAGGAGTAGTTTGCGGCCGCGACCAACGGGCCGACCCGCTCGGCACTGAGCGTTTGCTCTGCAACACTGGGGCTCCGATGACGAGGCACTGCGCTTCTGCGCGAGCAACACAGCGACGGTCGATCGGCCAGGTCCACCGCTCACCACGAGCACGTCGCATTCCCGCCCATTTTGCTACGACGGCGCTGGCAAAAAGCTGTCGAGATCCTTGTCTGATCCCGAAGAAGGATCGGGTGCCGACCGATATTCATAATGCTAATGGTATCGTCCAAAACCAACCATGCCCGAACAGGTGCATCGTGATGATGGCTTCCGCGCTGCCATTCCGGCGGGACCCATTGCGAAAGTCTCCGAACACCGGCGACCGTGTCGCTGTGCTTGTTTGTTCGTTTGATTTGAGCCCGAGGCGCTTGAGGAGCAGCGTGTCTCGTCCCGATGGGTCGACAAGAAAGCGAGGGAACCACAGCGGGGACGCACCGTCGGGGCCGACTGCGATCACGCTGTGACCGCCCTGGGCTCCGAGTTCGACTTAGGTCACCGGCGTGCCCTCGAACGCGGTTGCGAAGCCGCCGCGCCTCACACGATAACTAAACTAAAGCCGACGCTCAGATATGCGTCAACTCCGAATGTCGCCGCCCGAGGGGGATCGTCCGAAAGAACCGCCGCACCGAGCTTGTCCACGCCGATACGCTCGACCTCTGCGCCAACACTAAGGCGTTCAGATAGAGGCAGATTCAGGGAAAGCCGCGATTTTCCGAAGTGGAACTGCGGGAAGCAAGCCTTTTCGATGACGGCGATGCGCCTTCGCTTCTGTGCGAGCAACGCGGCGACGGTCGATCGGCCGGGGCAACCGCTCACCATGAGCACGTCCGTCGCTTCCCACCGTTTTTGCATTGCATACTCAACGGCGCGAGGGCGCTCGAAACAGGAGTGCGAGCAGTGATAGACCAACCAACCCGCCTATCAGCAGCCAGGCATCATTGAAAGCGGCAACGAGCCCGGCGCGCTCGACCAGAGGCGCCACCAGGGCGCGCGTCGCCTCGTCGACCCCGCCGATCGGCACGCCGGTGAAGCGCTCGGTCGGCAGGCCAACAAGGCGGGCCGCCCCCGGATCGCCCGCCAGGAGCCGCGCGACGATCGATGCTACATGCACCGGCGTGCGTTGTTCGAGCACGGTGTCAATTATTGCCAGGCCGATTGCTCCACCGAGGTTGCGCATCAGGTTGAATAAACCGCTCGCAGCCGGGATGTGAGCTGCGTCAAACCCGCTCAAGGCCAGCGCAGTGCTCGGCAGCAAACACAGCATCACCGCGGCCCCGCGTACCAGCTGTTGCCAGAATAATCCCCAGAAATCGGTCTGGAACGTCATGAAGCCATTGCCCACCAGGCCGACCGTAAGCAACGCATAACCAGCGGCGATCAGCAACCGAACGTCGACGCGGCGTTCGAGGAACGTGGCGACAGGAGCCATCACAAGCTGAGCAGCACCGGTCACGATCATGATTTTCCCGATTGCCAGAGCCCCGTAATCGCGCACCAAACCCAGATACACCGGCAACAGGTAAACTGCCCCGTACAGACCGATGCCTAGGGCAAAGCTGAAACAGCACCCGACGGTGAAATTACGATCGCGGAATGCGCGAAGGTCGATCAATGGTGCCGGGTGGCGCAACGAGCGTCGGACGACGCCACCGCCGCAGGCAACGCAGATACCCGCCAGCAGCAACGCTTCGGTGCTGCCCCAGCCACGGTGAGGCGCTTCCTTCAGAACCACTTGCAAACTCCCGAGGAAGATCGCCAGCAGAGGCAGAGCGAGGAGATCGACAGAGCCGAAGCAGCGCCAGTCCGAACGATCGATGTCAATGGCCCAGGCAACCAGCAGCGCAACGATGACCCCCGGCGGTACATTGATCAGGAACAGCCAATGCCACGAGTAGCGATCGGTAATGAATCCGCCGACCACGGGACCGAGGGTCGGCGCCAGCATTGCAAACAAGCCGGCGACGAGACTTGCACGGCTACGCCCGAGCCCGTCGAATAGCAAGAAAATCGCCGAGAAAACGAGCGGGATCAGAGCTCCTCCGCAGAACCCCTGCAGCGCCCGCGCCGGGATCAGCGACCAGAAACTGCTGGACCCGGCGCATGCCAGGCTGGCGGCAGTAAAGCCGCAAATGCAGGCGAGAAAAGCGCCGCGTGTCGACATGAGCCGGGTCAGCCAGCCGGTAAGCGGGATTGCGACGACCTCCGCTATGAGGTACGCCGTCTGCACCCAGCTCAATTGATTGAGCGCAATGCCAAGGCCGGCCTGAATTTCGGGCAGAGAGCTCGCGACGATCTGGATATCGAGTATCGCCATGAACATACCGATGCTCATGGCGGTGAACCCGACCCAGGCCTTGACCCTGAGCAAGCGCGCTGGCGCTGGTGTCGACGTCACAACCGAGGATCTCGGCATCAGTCCGTCCGGCGCGACGCCAAAACACGTTCCTCGATCCGAATGCGTCGAGCAATCAGCACCAGGTTAAGTACCGAGAAAATAGCCGCAATCGCGACAGCGGCAAAAGCTAGTGGGAGTATCGCGATCTCCGCGACCACGACCAAGTAATTCGGATGCCGCAAATACCGGAACGGGCCGCTCCGCACGAGGGGGGCGTCAGACAACGTGATGATGCGTGTCGTCCAGTACCTTCCGAGGCTCAGAATCACCCAAACCCGGCCCAGCTGTAACAGCGCGAACACGCCGACCAGGGGCCAGGAGGGCGGGGTTGCGGATGGAACAAATACGGCAAGGCTCGCAAGCCAACCGGCGTGCAACAGGACGAATAACCGGTAGCCCCCGGCATCAGCCTCCTCGCCGCCCAGCCGGCGCAGCCGGATCGTGTTGCGTCGCGAATGGGCAAGCTCAACCAGACGTTGCAACGCGACCACCCCGAGCACGCTGTAAAGAGCTGTCACCGGTTGTCGATGACGAGAAAGCCTGCGGTAAAGCCCGGCCCGAGCGCGTTCATCAGGGCGCGCTTCCAGTGCGCTCCGGTGGTGCGCGCCCTGGCGAGAATCCGCTCGAGCACGAACATCACGGTTGTGGCCGACATGTTGCCGTAGTCCCGCAACACGGCCCGCGCTTCAACCAGGGCGCCTGGCGCAAGTGCGAAGGCGTGCTCGAGTGCCGTGATCACCTTTGCACCCCCGGGGTGACAAACGAATCGGTCAATATCGTCGATTTCCAGGCTGTGGCGCGCGAGGAATTCCGACACCGCATCTCTGAGACGCGCGGTAACGAGGTTCGGGATGTCGCGCGAAAAAATCGCTTTGAGGCTGTCATCCGTGACCTCCCAACCCATCACGTCGAGAGTCTGGGGCCAGGTATGTTCGCCGGCCGCGATAATGGCGGGCCCCTCTGCGTTGGCCGACAGCAGTGCGGCCGCCGCGCCATCGCCGAACAGCGCCGTGGCGACGATATTGCTCTTCGACGTATCGTCGCGTCGGAAGGAAAGCGTGCACAACTCCACGACGAGAAAAAGCACCAGCTTGCCGGGGGAAACGGCAGCCTGACTGGCGGCGCGGGCCAGGCCGAGGACCCCGCCGGCGCAGCCGAGCCCAAAGATCGGCAGCCGCTGTACCGTTCTGCGCAAACCCATCCGTTCGATCAACAGCGCATCGAGGCTGGGTGTGGCGATACCGGTTGTGGAAGCGACGACGATGCTATCGATATCCTCCTTGTGGCGGCCGGAAAGACTCAGCACCCGGTGCGTCGCCGCTTCGAGGAGATCGAGTGCGGAGGCGAGGTAGATACGGTTGCGCTCGGGCCAGCCGTGCGCGCGGTCGTACCACTCGATCGGCACGCAGGAGTATCGTCTGCATATTCCCGTGTTCAGGAAGGTCGGCAACAGGCGATCAAGATTCGGGGACCGTCCGAACAACAGCTTTACCCGTTCGACCACATCGTTCTGGTCGAGCGGGTATGCCGGAACCGAGGTCGCGAGGGAAAGGAGACGCGGGATGGAAGTCATGAGAAAGTGTAGGAGGTTCCCGTGCGGAGCCGCAACCGCGCACGCGAATTACAGGGCACCGCGAGGATTCCGTGCCCAGGCCAGTCACTATGTCACGTGACCTGCCTTGGCTCCGCCGGAAAGGATGCGTTCGGGAACGTCGCGCCGAAAGGTGAACGGCTTCAATGTCGTCGAGCTTCGCCAGCTGCATCGCCAAGCCCGACTTCCGGCGCCCTCATCCGACGCGACCTCATGGGGGCCCGGGGCCTGAAAGGCCAGGCAACGCTCGCCTGTCCGTTCCATTCGGTATTCGGTCGCGTCCTCCTTCGTGTCTCTTTCGCAAATGACCTCGGCCCCCCATCCCAGTCAGCGCCCAGAAGTGTTCCGAAACTGTCGTTGCACCTCAGAGTCCTAGGTTGCTTAACGACGGGTGATCATCGGGACGTCGGCCGAGCGGCCAGTGGTATTTGCGCTCGCTCTCTTTGACCGGCAGATCATTGATGCTGGCGATACGCAGCCGCATCAGACCGTTCTCGTCGAACTCCCAGTTCTCATTGCCATAGCTGCGAAACCAGTTACCACTGTCGTCGTGCCATTCATAGGCGAATCGGACAGCGATGCGATCGTCGCGAAAGGCCCAGATTTCTTTGATGAGCCGGTAGTCGAGCTCGCGCTGCCACTTGCGCGTCAGGAACCGCACGATCGCGTCGCGGCCCTGCAGGAATTCCGCGCGGTTCCGCCAGCGGCTGTCGCTCGCATAGGCGAGCGCGACCCTCTGCGGGTCGCGCGTGTTCCACGCATCCTCGGCCATGCGGACTTTCCGGATCGCGGTTTCAAGCGTAAAGGGTGGCAGCGGCGGGCGGCTCTCGGCCATCACGTTCCTCCGTAATATACCGTGGCGAAGCTGTCTCTTCGGCAAATCCCGCAGGCTTGGGTCCTGATTCGGACTGGTCCGGCGCCGGGCTCCGGGATCTTCCGTTCGGCGCATTGTAACGGCGTTTTCGGCTGCGAGACGGCGACGAGAAGGATCTTCATGTGCAGTTCGGAGAATAGTCTGACGGACCCTCCGGTGTACCCCGTCGGCCTTTATCGGACGGCGGCAAACACGCAAGCGCTGGCGCTCCGCGGCCTCAGCGCAGGAGAGATCGACCATCGTCGCGTTTGTCGCCCAAGGAAAGCTTGCATCATGAAAGTCACATCCCTCCCATACATAGCCGCTTGCAAGATGCGAGTCACAGGAGGTCCGGCCCATGCGCCGCAAAAGTTTTGGCAACATGCGGTGCCCGATCGCGCGCAGCCTGGAGCGCGTCGGCGAGTGGTGGAGCATCCTCATTCTGCGCGATGCAGCGCACGGCCTGACGCGCTTTGACGAGTCACAGCAGAGCCTGGGGATCGCGCCCAACATCCTGACGCGTCGACTCAGGGCCCTGGTCGAGGCCGGCCTGCTCGAGCGCCGCCGCTACAGCGAACGGCCGCCGCGCGACGAATATGTGCTAACGCAGGCCGGGCGCGACTTTCGGCCGGTGCTGTGGGCGCTGCTCGCCTGGGGCAACAAGCATTTTGCCCCCGAGGGTGCGAGTGTCGTCATCATCGACAGCGAGACCGGCGCGAATGCCGACCCCGTTCTGGTGGACCGCAACAGCGGCCGCATTCTCGTTGAGCCGGATTTTCGCTCGGCCGAGGGACCCGCCGCCGACGGTCACACACGGGGCCGGTACGGCTCTGTCGCTGGGCAGCAAGCGGCAGCCGAAGAGAGCACCTCCGCCAAATAGTCGAACGCGCTCGAGCGCCACACGTCGCCGGGGCTCGTGGCGCGGATCCTGGTGACCGGCAAGTCAGCGGTTCGGCTCGACGCCCACCGATTCTTGCCCGGGCGATCGCCGATCAGCGGCAGGCGGCGCCCGCGCGGCTTGAAGCGAGATGCATTCTGCAGCAGGCGATAATCCGCAAGGCCGAGGCCGATCTGGCCGCCAAGACTGCGCGGGCCACATTCGCAACGAGGACGCCGTCCGCTATCCCAACCTGGCGGCGAATACCTCTGGCCCGCGGCAGATTGCCGAGCGGGTATCCGCCGTCTATGAAGAAGGCAAGCTCAGCCACCAACGTGGCCGAAGCGGCGCGATGCCGGCGGGAACGAATATGACCCGGACAGACCGCAAGCGGCCCTCATCCGATTATCCAGTGTGTTCGAGAGCCCCACCCCGGTAAAGCTCGGCCCTGCGGGCCGCCGCTGACGCGGCTAAAGGGCTTGACC
>JAFMSA010000804.1 GCA_017353855.1 Alphaproteobacteria bacterium | reverse complement strand
GCGCCGAGGATCTTCTCGTCGCGCAGTGCCGTATAGAGCGCCTGCTCGTCGACGACAGGGCCGCGGCAGGTGTTGATCAGGATCGCCGTCGGCTTCATCATCGCGAGTTCGCGCTCGCCGATCAGATTGCGCGTCGAACGGTCGAGCGGCACATGCAAGCTCACAATATCGGAAGTCTTGAGGAGCTCTGGAAACAGCGCAAAGCGGATGCCGAGCGTATCCTCCTGATCCGTCGTCAGGCGGTGGATGTCGTAATACTTGATCTGCATGTCAAACGCTTTGGCGCGTCGGGCGACCTTCTTGCCGATATTGCCGAGGCCGACGATCCCCAACGTCTTGTCCTCGAGTTCGTAGAGCTTGGTCGAGTTGAAGTCATTGCCGCGCCAGCGGCCGGACACCACCCCTTCGTGCTGCCAGATCAATTTGCGGCAGACTGCGAGCATCAGCAGCATCGCATGTTCGGCGACGGCCGTCGCATTGGCCCCGCCGTTGTTGCAGATCGGAACGCCCGCCGCCCGTGCCGCTTCGAGATCGTAGGTGTTGTAGCCGGCGCTCAAGGTCTGCACGATCCGCAGCTTCGGCGCCGCCTGATAGAATTCCGGGCCGTGCTTGAATTGACCGGCGCCGATGTAGTACTCGGTGTCTTTGAGCAGCTCCAGGAAATCGGGCCTGCCATGCGGAGCGGTCGCCAGCTCCCAACCGGTCGGCAGCAGCTCATGCGCTATTGCGAGCGTGTCCTGGGAATGGGTGCTGGGCGTCAGAATGCGGGGCATGTTGCGTCTCCTCTTCGGGGGATTGTGCGCCTGGTTGGCAAGGACCGCATCGTAGCGATAGGTTGTGATCGGCGTCAAACCAGCGAGGAAGATCAAGCTCATGCCCGAGCCGCTCGAAGATCGGTTCCAGAACCTTCACGAATTCGTCACGCAGGCGCGCATCAACCTCGATCGCAACAATTGGGACTACCTGATCGGCGGCTCGGAGACCGAAACGACGCTAGCGCGCAATCGTCTGGCGCTCGATGCGATCGGCTTTCGCCCGCGGGTATTGCGGGACGTGTCCAACATCGATTGCAGCAGCACGCTCTTCGGCAAGCGGCTGCGTATCCCGGTGCTGTGCGCGCCGGTCGGCTCGTTGCAGGTGTTCGATCCGGCCGGAGGTGCGGCTGTCGCCGAGGCGACGCGACGATACGGCAACGGCATGATCCTCTCCTCCGTCTCGGAGCCCGGGCTCGACAGGACCGCCGAAGCCTCGGGCGACGGTTTCAGGATCTTCCAGCTCTACGTGCGCGGCGATTCCCGATGGGTCGAGGAGCATGTGCGCCGCGCGATTGACAAAGGCTATGACGCGTTTTGTCTGACAGTCGATACCGACAGCTACAGCCGGCGCGAGCGCGACATCGCCAAGCGCCATCAGCGCCGCCGCGTGCGCGTGGATGACGCGCGCATCTACCAGGCGCAGTTCAACTGGCGCGATGTCGAGCGGATCAAGAAAGGCTTCGACATCCCGCTGATTCTCAAAGGCGTCGCGACCGCAGAGGACGCCAGCATCGCGCTCGAGCACGGGATCGACTGCGTCTATGTGTCAAACCACGGCGGCCGGCAGCTCGATCAGGGCGTCGGTTCGATCGATGTCTTGCCGGAAGTCGTCGAAGCGGTCGGCGGCAAGGCACGCATCATCGTCGACGGCGGCATCAGCCGCGGCACCGACGTCGTCAAGGCGCTGATCCTCGGCGCCGACGCGGTTGCGGTCGGCCGCCTCTATGTCTATGGGCTCGCGGCGGGCGGCGCGCCCGGCGTCGTGCGGCTGTTCGAGATCCTGGAGGACGAGATCCGCATCTGCCTGTCGCTGCTCGGCGCGACCTCTTACCGCGAACTCGACAAATCCTATATCCGCCCGGCGCGTCAGGTCGTGGCGCCGCATGTCCACAGCGCTTTCCCGCATCTCAACCTGCCGCAAGAGACGTATTAAGCTAAACGGGTAGCGGCGTGATGTCGGTCTTCTCGACATCTTCGCCCTGAAAGAGCAGCGCCGTCCGGTGATTCTTTGCCACTGCGCAGGCAAAGCGGTCCCCCGGGGTTGAGTTGTACCGGGTTCCCGTGCCCTCTGCCGTGGCGAGAGAATGCCACGAGCGCCGTGCGCGCCTGCGTCTGCGTGTCGAGGCCCTCCGAAGGGCTGCCAATTCCAGAAACTCGCCGATCTCCCGTTGGGCTTCCTCGACACTCGCGAGCGATTTCCGACAGACCGCCGCGTCAGAGACCGCAATTGGCGGGCGATGG
>JAFMSA010000217.1 GCA_017353855.1 Alphaproteobacteria bacterium | reverse complement strand
TGCGCATCATCGCGGTAGGTTGCCGGCCACGCGCAGATCAGATAATAGTTGAGCGCTGGCCGGCATTTCTGGCAGCCGTCCGGCGTCTTCCAGCCAAGCGCGGCGTAGATTTCAGGAATGGTCTCGAGCTTCTGCTCGACGATCGCGCGGCGCACCGCGTCATGGCCGTGCTCGGTGCATTTGCAGATCGGTGGGTCCGGGCTGCAGGCGACCGCGCCGCCGAGATGTTCGAGGATGGCTGCGACCTTCGGCGTGCACATCCCGCATGAGGCCGACGCCTTGGTATGCGCGCGGACGGCGTCAAGCGTCGTCAGCTCATTGGCCATGATGGCCTCGCAGATGCGCCCTTTGGAAACGCCGTTGCAGTCGCAAACCTGCTCGGAATCGGGCATCGCCGCGATATCGATTTTCGGCTCCGGAGCGCCGCCAGCCGCTTCGGCGAAGGCGCGACCAAAGACCAGCAGGTCACGGAACGCCGATATGTCGGCCTTCTCGCGCATCAACTGGACGTACCACGGCCCGTCGGCGACCTGGCCGTAGAGCACGGCGCCGACGATGCGGTCGCCGCGCAGCACGACCTTCTTGTAGACGCTGCGCTTGACGTCATGCAGGGTGATCTCGTCGTCGCTTTCGTCGGCCGCGGCCAGCGCCCCCGCGGAAAACACATCGACTCCGGTGATCTTGAGGCTGGTGAAGACGGGCGGCGGCACGTAGACCGCTGCGTCGTCGCCAGCGAGCCGCGCACCACACACCTTGGCCTGTTCCCAAATTGGCGCGACCAAGCCGAAAACCTGTCCGTTATGTTCGATGCACTCGCCGACGGCGTAGATATACGGGTCGCTGCTGCGCATGTCGTCGCCGACCAGCAACCCACGATTGATATCGAGCCCTGCGGCTCGCGCCAGATCGATATTGGGGCGGATACCGATCGCGAGCACGACAAGGTCGGCGGGAATCTCGCGACCATCGGCAAGCCGCACGCCCTCCGCCTTGTCGACGCCGAGGATTTCCTCGGTCTGGCCGTTGGTGAAGAAAGCGATGCCGCGCGTGTCGAGGTCGCGCTGCAGTAAGTTGCCGGCTGTGGGGTCGAGCTGGCGCTCCATCAAGGTCGCCATCAGATGCACGACCGCCACCGACATGCCGCGCCGCTTCAGGCCCCAGGCCGCTTCGAGGCCGAGCAGCCCGCCGCCAATCACCACCGCGCGGTGATGGCTTTGCGAGGCCTCGATCATCGCATCGACATCCGCGATGTCGCGGAAAGCGCGGACGCCGGGAAGGCCGAGCCCAGGGATCGGGGGCGCCAGCGGCTTCGAGCCAGTCGCAAGCAACAGCTTGTCATAAGGAAGTGCCGTCTCGCCGACCGACACTGCCTTCGCCGCAGGATCGATCGCAGTGACCGGCGTCCCGGTCACCAGTGTCACACTGTTCTCGTCGTACCAGGCGTAGGGATTAATAACGATATCGTCGACCGCCTTCTCGCCCGCCAGCACCGAGGACAGCATGATGCGGTTGTAGTTGGGGTGCGGCTCCGCGCCGATGACGGTGATGTCATATCGCGCCGGGGAGCGCGCCAGCAGCTCTTCTACCGTCCGCATTGCCGCCATCCCGTTGCCGATGACGACGAGCCGCTCGCGCGCCTGTGCGACCATGCTCACGGCGCGCCCCCCTAGACCCGAGCCTGCGCGAGGCTGGTAGGCGCCAGCTGCGTGAGGAAGCCGGTGCGCAGGTAGTACCACCACGTCAGCGCGATACAGGTGGCGTAGAACAGCAGGAACATTTCAAGCGCGACGTATGGACCGCCGGTGGCGGCGATCGAGGCACCGAAACTGCGCGGGATCAGATAGCCTCCGCAGGCGCCGATCGCCGAGGTGAATCCGATCACCGCGGCGCTCTCGCTCGCCGCAGCCTTGATTGCGGCGATGCGACCTTCTTCGCCCGTGCCCGCAGCCTCGCGCAGCTTCTCCTCGCGGAAAATCGAGGGGATCATCCGAAATGTCGAGCCGTTGCCGATCCCGGTCGTCACGAACAATACAAGGAACATTGTGAGGAAGCCGGGGAAGCTCCTAATGTCGACGTAGTACGTGACGCCGACCGTCGCGGTGGCCATCGCGACAAAGTTCCAGAACGTGACCCGCGCCCCACCGATCCTATCCGCGAGCAGCCCGCCTAACGGGCGTGCGAGCGACCCGACAAGCGGCCCCAGAAATGCGATAGCGATCGTGATCCCCGGGAACTGCGTCTTGATCAGCAGTGGGAACGCGGCCGAATAGCCGATAAACGACCCAAAGGTCCCGATGTAAAGCCACGACATCACCCAGGTGTGCTTGCGCCCGGTAACGGCAAGCTGATCCCTGAAAGTCGAGCGGGCATTGGTGAGGTTGTTCATGTAGCGCGCGGCGCCATAGACCGCGAAACCGATCAACGGCAACCACATCAGCCCGGCGTTCTGAATGAAGATGCCACCCGCACCCGGCATCGCCAGATAAAGGTTGAAGACCCCGAAACCCATCAAGACCGGGGCGAGCAACTGGACGGTGCTGACGCCGATATTGCCGCCCGCCGCGTTGAGGCCGAGCGCCCATCCCTTGATCCGGTCGGGATAGAAGAACGAGATGTTGGCCATGCTGGAGGCGAAATTTCCGCCGCCGAGACCGGCGGTCGCAGCGACCATCAGCATCATTTCAAACGGCGTGTCGGGCCGCGTGACAAAGAACGCCAGCAGACAGGTAGGGATGAGCAGCAGTGTCGCGCTGATCATCGTCCAATTGCGCCCACCGAATTTCGGGACCGCGAACGTGTACGGGAAGCGCATCAGCGAGCCGATGAGCCCGGGCAATGCGACGAGCTGGAACAGCTGCGCGGTCGTGTAATGAAAGCCGACCTGCGGCAGCTTGGTCGCGACGATGCTCCAGATCAGCCAGACCGAGAAGCCGATATGCTCGGCAACGATTGAAAAGATCAGATTGCGGCGCGCGATCGCCTTTCCTTTGCTTTCCCAGAACTCCTCGTTTTCGGGATCCCAATCGGCAATCCACTTCTCACGCCTGCGCATCGCAAAAATTCCCTTTGACAACTTGGGTTCAAACGGATCCGGATCGGCCGGGCCAATGCGCAACGCGGTGCGCTTAGGCCAGAAGCTCTAGTCGCCGGTTTGAGCCGTCGCGGATCTGCGTCCGCAGTGGACCATCCTTGGTCCACAATCGCGCTGTGGCGGAACCCCGCCCGTGATGGATAGTCCCGCCGTTGGGACCGATCCAGCCCCTCTATTGCGCTGCATTTGAACAACGCATATGGAGCCACGTGGCGGCAGCAAACGCCGTGCCAACGAAAATTGGGCCGAAATCATTCAGTTGGAGCGCAATCGTCCCAACCAGTTGCCCGTTTTCAGGGCGACCGATGCGATATTGTGCGATGCAAAAAATTTAGGCAAACAGTCGAATTAATCAGCTGGATCAAAACGCGCCCCATCCATAAAGCAATCCGATCCCTTCGCGATCGTCTCAGGCTCGGCCGGCAGCAGACTTCCGCTGGAAGCGCGTAGTGGCCATGCTGGTTACATCCTATGCTGCGCTACATCGAAGAAGGCCGCTTCCAACGGATGATCCGGTTGAGCAGTTTATTCGTTTATTCCGCAGCCTGCGCTTCTCGCAGCTTGCGCTTCTGATGAATCACAGTTTGGGCTGACGACGGTCGGGCACGTTGATTTTTAATGCCTGCAACCCAGTGAAAAGTATTCAATCGCGCCGCTTATCACGTCGAGACGCGCCAAGGCATCAGTGGCCACGAGTGCGGCCAGCTGTGCGGCTGGCGTCACAACAATCGCGCACCATTTCGGCGCGTCCCCAGCGGCGCTCAATCGCTATCCCTTTTGCGCGACCGGCAAATCTGCGCTGCGTATCAGGGTTGACGCGTGACCGCGCACACGGGACGATCAGTGCATGATCACGCTCCGCACGGCGCGGCGGTGCCAGCCGTCCCGATCCGCGCTACGCCACCCGGCGATAGTGAGGCTCCGGTTCAGGTTGCGTCGTGTTGTCGCGAAATCCTGGTTCCTCTCGCGCGGCTATTACCGCTTGCGCGGCGCCCGCTTGGTTGGCCGGCCATTGCAAGAGGTGTGGTACTTCGCCTACGGCGCCAACATGGACGACCAAACGTTTTGTGCTAGGCGCGGCATCCGGCCGCTCGAGCGCGGTGTCGGCCTCGTCAGAGGTTATCGGCTCCGCTTTAACCTGGAGGGCCGGCCCAAAGGCAAGGCCGCACCGGCCAACCTCTCTCCCGATCTCGAGGCTGAAGTCTGGGGCGTATTCTATCGCATCACGCGGCGTGATCTGATGCGCCTGGACGCAACCGAAGGCGTACCGGGCCGCGGCTATCGCCACCGGCTCGTCGCCGTCGAGGCTAATGACGGCCGGCGGTTCGACGCCGTCACCTATGTTGCAGAGGGTGCGCGGGAAGACCGAAAACCATCTCTCCGATACATCACGCTGCTCCGGGACGGTGCGACAGCGCACGGACTGCCCGCGGATTACATTCGCTTCCTGGAAAGCGTCGAGCACGCCGCATAGTGCAGGCTTTTGGTATGAATTTGACGCCCGGTGCCCTTACAACTATCACCCGAGTATGAAGGACGAAACCACCGCCGTGCCGCACTGACGTGGCGGTACTCGCCGGTATCCTGGCGACCGGGTATAAGTAATCGGAGGTCCAAATGGCGAAATTCGTCATCGCGCCGCATATGCGGCTGCACGAATGGGTCGCGCGAGACAAGGGCTATTTCGAACGCGAGGGACTCGCGTATGAATTCAGCGACCAGCTGACCTCGCCCGATGGCAAATTGCATGATCTCGGCGACAAGGTGGGGGCGTATCAGACCTTCGAACGCGGGCGCAACTCCCACATCAACTGCGCGTGTCACTGGACGATCAATGTCGCGGCCTCGGTCGGGCACGGCAAGCTTTATCCGCACGCCTATTCTGTGGCGCCAGCCGCGGTCTTCGTGCCGCCGGGGTCAGCGATTGCCCACCCGTCGCACCTGGCCGGCGTGCCGATCTCGGTCGGCTATCAGTCGGGTAGTCATTACGCGACAATTCAGGCGTTGGAGCAATATCTGCAGCCCGAAGAGATCACGCTCTCTTTCGCTGATGGATTGTTGTTCCGGCGCATGGAGAAGCTGATCGATCGCCAGGTGCCAGCAGTATCGGTCTTCAGCGGACCGTATTACTTCCTGGAGCAGCTCGGCTTCCGCAAAATCATCGACTCGACATTCATGATGGCGTCGATGATCACCGGTGATGCAGACCCGGACGACGTCAGCAAATACTTCCGCGCCTTGCGGCTCGCACAGCGTGACATCGACCTGCGGCCCGAACTTTACACACACTATTACGAGGAAGAATTCCCTTCACGGTTCCGTGCCCAGATGGATACGCGACGTTGGGGCCCCGGCGAGCGGATCGTCTTCGAGCCTTACACGCGCGAGGCTTACGAGGAAGCGCGCGAATGGATTGCCGGTCATGGCATCTTTGCGCCAAGCGAGATGGGTGGCGGACACTATGAAGACGCGATCCTCGCGGTCTCCCCTTAGGTTCGGCTAGAACGCAGCGTGTTTCGGCCCGGACCATCCGGGACTTCGGATTTCGTTCCTTGAGTAGATCCGGCACCCGGCGTCCTACCCAGGTGTCCGCTTGGTCGAGCGCCCGGACCATTGCTCCGCCCAAGGGTGAGCCCTGTAAGTCGTGCTGCGGCCCCTTGATGCCGACCAGTCGCTGACGATGCGGGCTTTTATCGAATGGCTAGCTTGCGACGGGCTCAGAGAAAGCGGCCGGTAAGCCGGTCTGCTTCGGCCTGTCAGCGCTCTTCTCGGGAGAGCGTGACGTGGCGGGGTGGCACCGGGGTGCGCAAGAAGCTCGGACGCGCGTGCCGATCCGGGCCCACCACCTGAGAAGGAGCTCGTGACAAGGAAGGAGATACCCGGCGTCAGCGCGTCATCCAAAGCCGCCTGCCGTACGCCGCGTCGAGGCGGCTCGATAGGGAAGGCCTCCCGGCGCGGATGACTGGCCAACGTCTGATCGAGGCGCGCGATCGCCGCCGCCGCGGCGAGCTCAGCGACCAGACGCTATCAGCGGCAGCCCGGTCGTCCTGGAATAGCATCAGCCGACGCCGTCTCCGCCATCTCAAAGCCCGATCCATTCATCGCGGGCGTAATCGAAGTAGCGATCGACGCGCTCGCCGTTCCAGCGATATTTCAGGTGGCGTTCTTGGTAAGGGATACCGACCGCACGCGGGCGGAAGGCGCCGATGCACTGGCCCTCGGCATGTCGGACGCTTGGATAGGCCACGCCGTTTGCGCCGGCTTCCCGGACCTCTTTGGCGTAGGCTTGTGAAGCAGCGTAGGTGTCGGGGTCGAGAATGGTGATCCGCTGCGCAGGCGGCAAAGCGGTGACATCCTCGAACTCGGCGGTGACAGTGCCGACAAGAACGCGAAAGTCCTCGCTGCGGGGCGGATCGGCGCCGTCGCGTGCAAAGGCTTCGAAATGGAACACGGTCTCGATGATCGCGGTCTCCAGCGCCCCGGCGGCGTAGTAGACACCGAAACTACCGTCGCTGAAGCGCGAGCCCTTCGGATTGAGGTGCGTGAAGGCCGCCATCACGTAGCTTGCGCCCGGGCCGCTGACCCGCTCCTCTGGCGGCACCAAGGCAATGTCGCCAACCTCATCGCGGATCCGCGGATTGGTGAGCTGCTCGAGGGTGATGAGCGCATCCCAGACCGCGGTATCGGCGGTGAGCCGCTCGAAGAGATGGATCGGCGGGTAGCGGGAGGCGACGACGCGCCAAGCCTGGGGCCAAGCGACGTGGCAAGTCGTCACACATCAGCTCCACGGCACCCGGGCGGCATCCAGATACGCGCGCACGGCCGCGAGATCGGTGACGTCGCCGGCGCGCATCCGCTGCAGGGGCGTCTGGCCGCCGAAGGCCCGGTTGGGCCGCTTAATCCAGTCGTCTGCCAGGTGC
>JAFMSA010000803.1 GCA_017353855.1 Alphaproteobacteria bacterium | reverse complement strand
TTCTCGAGATGAGCGATCTCGTCTCGGACGATCTCGACACGTTCATCGGTCGCGAAGAGGGGGCCCTTGCCGTCGTTGCGGGCAACGCCGATGACCAACCGATCGACGATCCGGATGGCCCGGCGCACGATATCCGTATGCCCGTTGGTGATCGGATCGAACGTTCCGGGGTAGATCCCGATACGAGACTGGCTCATGTGCCCCCGTCATTGGTTTGTTGGTTATCCGATGCGTCATCGGGTTCGGCGGCCGCGTCGCCATTCGCCTCCGATTCCTCCGGAAGCCGCGCCACCGAGACGACCCGCTCGCCGTCCCCGACTTTGAAGATCACGACGCCCTGGCTGCGCCGGCGGGCAATCCGGATATCGTGCACCGGACAGCGGATCACCATCCCGCCATCGGTCACCAGCATTACCTGGTCGTTGTGCCCGACCGGGAAAACCGCGACGATCGCGTCGCTGCGGCGGCTGAGGTCCATGTTGTCGATTCCTTGCCCGCCGCGGCCGGTGATCCGGTAATCATAAGCCGATGTCCTGACCCCGTAGCCCTTTTCCGTGACGCTCAGCACGAATTGCTCGCGCTGCGAGAGATCCGCGTAGATCTCATCAGAGACCGGGCCTTCCTCGCTGCCGTTTTCGCCATTGGGTTCGCCCGGTTCGAGCGGCGCCTGCGCGGCGGCTTCGCTTTCCTCCCCCATCTGCCGTCGCCGCTTCGCGGCAAGGCTCAGATAGGAGTTGCGCAAGTCGGGCGCGATTTCCTCGTCACGCAATATCGACATCGAAATCACAAGGTCGTCGCCGAGCAGGCGAATACCGCGGACGCCGACCGAGCTGCGTCCCGAGAACACCCGTACATCGGCGACTCGAAAACGGATCGACTTGCCGTTGCGGGTGGCGAGCAGCACGTCATTTGCATCGGTGCAGGTGGCGACGGCGATGAGCCGGTCGTCGGCGTCCTGGCCCTCGAATTTCATCGCGATCTTGCCGTTGGCGCGCACGTCGCCGAAATCGCCGAGCGCGTTGCGTCGCACATAGCCGTTTGCGGTCGCGAACATGACGGCGAGCCCGTGCCAGCTCTCCTCGTCCTCGGGCAGCGGCATCACCGTCGAGATCGTCTCGCCCGGGGCGAGGTTGGGCAGCAGGTTGATCATTGGCCGGCCGCGCGCCTGCGGCGTCCCGAGCGGTAGCCGGTGCACCTTCAGCTTGTAAACCCGGCCCGAGGAGGTAAAGAACAGCACCGGCGCGTGCGTCGACGCGACGAACACCTGGTTCAGGAAGTCTTCCTCGCGCATCGCCATGCCGGCCCGGCCACGCCCGCCGCGGCGCTGTGAGCGATACGTCGACAGCGGCACCCGCTTGATGTAGCCGGCGTGGCTGACGGTCACGACCATCGCTTCACGCTGGATCAGGTCCTCGATATCGGCCTCGAACTCCACGTCTTCGATCGCCGTTCGCCGAGGCGTCGCGAAGCGTTCCTTGATCTCCAGCAGCTCGCCGCGCAAAACCTCGAAGAGCCGCGCACGTGAGCGCAGGATGTCAAGATAACCCGCGATTTCGGTGGTCAGCCCACGCAGGTCCTCGGCGATCCTGTTGCGTTCCAGGCCGGTCAGGCGCTGCAGGCGCAGATCGAGGATGGCTCGCGCCTGCGCTTCCGACAGTCGGTAGGTTCCGTCCTCCGCGACCTCGCGGCCCGCCTCGCCGACCAGCGCCACAAGCGGTGCGACATCCAGGGCCGGCCAGGCACGGTCGATAAGGCCGGCCCGCGCAGTGGCCGGATCGGGCGCATTGCGAATGAGGGCAATGACCTCGTCCAGATTGGCCACCGCGATGAGCAGGCCGAGCAGGACATGCGCCCGCTCCCGCGCCTTGCCGAGCAGATAGCTCGTGCGGCGCGTGATCACTTCCTCGCGGAACTGGATGAAGGCTGCGACGATTTCGCGCAGCGTCAACAGCTCGGGCCGGCCGCCGTTCAGCGCCAGCATGTTCACGCCAAAGCTCGTCTGCAGCGCCGTGTGGCGGTAGAGCTGGTTGAGGACGATGTCGGGATCGGCGTCGCGCTTCAGTTCGACAACCACGCGCAGACCCTCGCGGTCGCTCTCGTCCCGCAGGTCGGCGATGCCGTCGATCAATTTCTCGCGCACGGTCTCGGCGATGCGCTCGACCAGCTTCGCCTTGTTGACCTGGTAGGGAAGCTCGGTGAAGACGAGCGCCTCCCGCTCCTTGCGAACCTCCTCGATCTGAGATTTCGCGCGCATCACGACCGCACCGCGTCCGGTCCG